>NZ_JBHXLV010000224.1:0-10459 GCF_042721685.1 Streptomyces sp. NPDC058459
AATCAGAGTTCGGTCGTCCAGGTCCCGACAGGGTGTGTCCCTCCAGGGCGAGCGCCTCGTGGATCTCGGCGAGCGGGTAGCAGGGTGCGCCGTCGAACTGGTTGACCGCGACCGCGTACGCCACTTCGGCCTCTTCGAGGAGGGTGAGGATCTCGTGGGAGGCATCGAGGTCGCGGGGGTCGACCAGGACCAGGGCGCCGAGGGCGCCGACGATCAGCTCCTCCCACAGGAACCGGAACCGGGCCTGGCCCGGGGTGCCGAACAGGTACAGCACCAGGTCGTCGCCGAGGTGCTTGCGCCCGAAGTCGACGCCGACGGTGGTGGTGGACTTCTCCGGCGTGCGGGCCAGGTCGTCGACCACAGCGCTGGCCCGGGTGATGGTCTCTTCCATGTGCACGGGCGGCACTTCGGAGACGCTGCCGACGAACGTGGTCTTGCCCACGCCGAAGGCTCCGGCGACCACGATCTTCGCGGTCGCCGTCACCGTCGGCGCGACGAACCGGTCAGGCGCGAGCGCGAAGGCCATGAAGGACCCTTTCGATCAGTGAGAGGGGAGGGCGGTTGTCGTCCTGGGCTTGGGCAAGGGTCAGCAGTCCCAGTCCGATGAGGTCGGCGATAAGGATGCGGGTGGTCGAGGGCGGCAGGGCGAGTTCGGAGGCGATCTCGGCGACGGCCAGACCGCCGCCGCGGGAGCCGGCGAACAGAGCCAGCAGGCGGCGTCCGTCGGCATTAAGTCCGGGGTGGGTGCCGGTCGCGGCGAAGACCACGCTCTCCAGACGCACGTCCGTGCTGGGGCGGGTACGTCCGCCCGTGCGGACGTAGGGCCTGACCAGGTCGGGATCCTGCCGCGGCCTGCTCATGCCGGCGGTGCTTCCACGCCGCTGGTCACCCGGGTCTTGACGCCCAGATGATCGCCGCTTCCCGCCAGCCGCAGGGCTGCCTCGCTGATCAGGCCGATGTCGACGTCGGGGCTGCTGGTGCAGACGGCGAGCATCGTGTTCTCCCCGGCCGGGACGAGCAGGGAGATGTGGTCGACCGACTCCATGACGAACTGGCGCACGCCCCCGCCGCCGGTCTCACGGTCGTAGGCCCTCGACGCCGCCCACAGCGTCGAGGTGATGGCGGCGATCTTCTCTGCCTGCTCCTGCGGGAGGCGGGGCGTGTAATCCGGGCTCATGCCGTCGGCCGCGACGAGCACGGCGTACTCCACGCCGTCGGTCTCTTCAAGGCGCTCCAGGAACCAGCCGATGTTCTTCTCGCTCATGCCTCGTGTCCTTGCTCGTCAGGGGTCGGGGAGGGGGCGGCGTCAAGTTCGGCGCGTGCCGCCTGGGTGCCGCGGGCCCAGGCGGCGATTACGCTCGCGCGTCCCGGCTCCGCGTTGACCGGGCGGCGGGCGGGATCAGATGCCGGGGTGCCGCGCCGGTTGCGCCGCGTCAGCCCGCTGGCCGTCGTCCTGGCAGCAGCCGGTGCATATAGGCGCCCCTCTGCCAGCGGGTGTGCCGGCACGGCGACGGGCTGCGGTCCTTGCGCGGGCGGGGCCAGTGCCAGGCGGCTCTCTGGAAGCGGGGTGAGCGCACCCTGCGAGACGCTGTGCACCGCGGGTGCGGGAGCGGCCTCGGTGAGTAGGTCCTCGGGCAAGGTGAGGAGCGCGCGGGTGCCCAGCAGCGCGTTCGGGGCCTGGACATCTACCCGGAAGCCGTAGGCGCGAGCGAGGGCGGCGGCGACCCGAAAGCCGGTCCTGGGCAGGGCACCGAGCCGTGTGATGTCGTCGGTTCGCTGGCCGGTGAGGACGTCCCGAGCCTCCTCGAGCTGCTCCGGCGTCATCTGCAGGCCGCTGTCGTCCACGATGACGGTGACCCCGTGGTGGCCCTGCTCGAAGGAGACGTGGACGCGGGACTGCGGCGGGGAGAAGCGCAGCGCGTTGTCCAGCAAGAGGGCGAGGGTATGCACCACGGGCCCGACGACACGGGTCTTCACCGCGAGGGGCAGCTCCTGCGGTGCCACGCGCTGGTAGTCCTCGACGTAGCCCATCGCAGCCCGCACCACATCGGTCAGGGTCGTGGTGATCCAGTGCCGGGTCAGCTTGCCGCCGGCCAGGACGGTCCAGCCCTGCGCGACGAGCAGCGTTTGCTGGACGGTGCGGTCGATCCCAGTCAGCGTCTCGAAGGCGGCGTCGTCCTGGTGCGCACGGACCCCCGCGCTGACCTTGCGGCTGGTCCGGGCGGCCATGCCCACCAGCGCCGACGACACGCTGCGCACCGCAGCCTCGGTCGACCGCACGGCGTTCGCCTGCACGCGGGCGATCTCCGCTTGCGCGTCGGTGTGCGCACGGCGCAGCTCCTCCGCTCCGCGTGTCTTGACCTGTTCGATCTCTTGGTGCGCGGCGTACTGCATGTCACGGACGATGGCCTGGGCGAGGCCGGCGGTGGCCTTGGCCGCGAGCTCCAGCCGCTCGCCGACCGCGGTGCCGGCCAGCTCCGGCGACAGAACAGGCGGAGCAGCCCGGCCGCCGGCCTTGTGGATCTGCGGCAACACCTCACGGACCAGCCGGTCCAGGGCCTGCTCGACGGCCTGCTGCTCGCGGGCCAGGAGAAGTGCCTGCTGTCGTGCCGCGAGCCAGCGGCGACGGGTGACCCAGACCGCTGCCACGGCGACGACGGTCGCAAGGGTGAACAGGACGAGTGTGGTGATGGCGAGCGTGTTCATCACGCACTCGCCGCCACGAGAACGTCCGCCTCCGCCGCAGGCGCACCCGCGCCGAGCTGCTGCAGCAGGAGCGCGGATCCGATGACCCCGATGTGGCTGTACGCCTGCGGGAAGTTGCCCAGCTGCCGCCCGGTGGTGGGGTCGTACTCCTCGGCGAGCAGACCAAGGTCAGTGCGCAGGGCCAGCACTCGTTCGAACAGGACGTGGGCTTCGTCCAGGCGGCCGGTCAGGGCGAGCGCGTCGACCATCATGAACGAGCAGAGGAGGAAGGTCCCCTCGTTACCGGTCAGGCCGTCGATCCCGGCGCGCTTCCCGGCGGTCCGGTACCGGTGCAAGAAGCCCTCGGGGGTGGACAGATCCCGAAGCACCGCTTCCACCGTTCCGACCACGCGTGGGTCGTCCGGTGGCAGGAAGCCCACCCGGGGGATCAGCAGCAGCGCGGCGTCAACCTCCTGCGATCCGTAGGACTGGGTGAAGGTGTTGCGTTCGGCGTCGAAGCCGCGCATGCACACGTCGTGGTGGATGGCCTCGCGCAGCTCGATCAGCGCGAACAGGTCGGCTTCCATGGCGCCGGCCTCGACCAGGCGGATGGTGCGGTCGACGGCCACCCACGTCATGATCTTGGAGTGGACGAAGTGCCGCCGTTCTCCGCGGACTTCCCAGATCCCCTCGTCGGGCATCTGCCACCGCTCGGCCAGGTGCTCAACGAGCCGCTGGTGGAGGACCGCGGTGTCCCCGCACGGAGCGACGCCGCTCAGGTGCGCGAGGTAGAGGGTCTCGATCACGTAGCCGTAGACGTCGAGCTGCACCTGGTCGGCCGCGCCGTTGCCAATCCGGACCGGCGCGGAGTTCTCGTATCCGGGCAGCCATCCCAGTTCCCGCTCCGACAGGTCCCGCTGGCCGGTGATGCCGTACATGATCTGCAGGTTCTCCGGGTCGCCGGCCACCGCCCGCAGGAGCCACTGGCGGAAGGCGTCGGCCTCCTGCCGGAAGCCGGACCCGAGCAGTGCGGCCAGGGTGGTGGAGGCGTCGCGCAGCCAGGTGTAGCGGTAGTCCCAGTTCCGTTCGCCGCCGAGTTCCTCGGGCAGCGACGTGGTCGGCGCGGCGACGATGCCCCCGCTGGGCGCGTACGTCATCGCCTTCAAGGTGATGAGCGAGCGCAGGACAGCGTCGCGATAGGGCCCGGTGTAGGTGCACTGGCTCGCCCAGTCCTCCCAGAATGCCAGGGTCGCCTCCAGCGCGGCTCCGGGCTCAGGGATCTCGTGCGGGCAGCCGTGGGAAGGGCTCCAGCTCAGCACGAAGGCCACGCTGTCGCCGACGGCGACCATGAAGGAACCAACGATCGTCCCATTCTTCTCCTGCTGCTCGACGGCAGTGTCCAGCCACAGCGCGTCCTCGCCGCCCTCGGCTACCATGCGCCCGCCCACCTCATGGACCCACGGACTGATGCGGCCGTACTCCGGGCGGGCGCGCAGCGCGGACACCATGGAGACCTGACCGGCCGTGCCTTCCACGATCCGGATCACCTGCGGCGCTCCGTTGCGCGGCGGCATGAAGTCGGTGACCGTCACGCTGCCGGAGGAGGTCGTCCACACCGTCTCCAGCACGAGGGACTCGCCGACATAGCGCCGCTCGGCGCTCGCCGCGGCGCCCTCCTGGCAGGCAGCGGCGGGGGCTATGCGCCATGCCCCGTGCTTCTCCGAACCGAGCAGGGCCGCGAATGGGGCCGGCGAGTCGAAGCGGGGCAGGCACAGCCAGTCGATCGAACCGTCATCGCAGACGTGGGCGCTGGTCTGCATGTCGCCGATCAGGCCGTACTGCTCGATGCGCGGAAGCCGTTTCATCGTATGGATCTCCGTGAGCCCCGCAGGTACGGGGTGGTATCGGGGCCGCCGCAGCGGCCGGGAGCGGTGGGCAGAAGGCAGATCGGTGGTAACCGGCCCGAGGGGTAGCGTTGCCGGGCGGCGGCAGGTCCTCGACGGCTCGTGCTGGGCTGGCCGCCCACTCGCCGCGAAACACCAGCCAGGCCGTCGGCCCGAGGACCAGAGCGATGACGACGGCGCCGGTCACCGTCATGTCCGCGGCACCGAAGCGGCGAAGACTAGGCAGGCCAGGGCGAGGGCGAAGACGGCCCCGCGCAGCACGTTGATTGACGGCCTTAGCCAACGCCGTCTGTCCTGGCCGTTGATCGGCCCGGGACCTCTTCGTCCCACGTAAGCCATCAGCTCCTGGGTGGCCTCGGCGAGCCGGACCAGGTACACCCGGCTCGGCATGAAGCCCTCGGGGATGCTGCCGGAGCAGAGCTGTTGCGCGCGCTGCAGGGCGGGAATCCCCGGTGCGGTCCGGGCGCCCAATTGGGCAACGTGGCCTCGCAGAAGACGCACGAGGTCCTCGACATCAGCGGCGCTCTCGGGCAGCGGTGAATCCTCGCCCAGCACCAGCGTCACCGTCTCCGACGCGGCTACTACTTGATCGCGCGTCGGCGCCGGCACCGCAGTGAGGGGCGCTTCCCGCCCGCGCCCGCCCACGAGCTGGCTGCCGTCTCGGTGACCATCCAGCAAAAGGCGCATGACACAACTCCTGTTCGGATCAAGCCAAAGTGAGCCCAGATCGCCCGGGCGAGGCGATGGCTGGCGTGCGAAGTGAGTGATCTGGCAGCTACGTTGAGCGAACCGTGAATTCTGTCTGAGGGGTATGCCTTCGCGGACGGGAAGGCCGCCAAAGGCGCCAAAGATCATTTCGGAACCGAGGGACAGTCCATGGTCCGTGAACGCAACGTCGCCCTTGCCGCGCTCATTCGAGAAGCAGCCTGGTCCCAGTCGCAGGCCGCCGCCGCCGTTGCCCGCGTGGCCGCAGAGTGCGGAGTGCGCGAGCTGGCGGCGATCTCCCGCTCGCACATCTCCATGTGGGTGCTCGGCACGAAGCCCAGCGGCCAAGGGCCGCATATCCTGCGCGAGACGCTGTCCCGCAGGCTCGGCCGCCGCCTCGCCCTGGCCGACCTCGGGCTGGAAGAAGCGCCGTCCGGCACGACCGACACCGGATCCGACTGGAGCGTCGACCCTCTGACCGCATTGGCCGAGTTGGGAAGCGACGATCTCGATATGCACCGACGCAAGTTGCTGGCCGCCGCGGCGTATTCCGCCGCCGGCCTCGCTCTGCCCACCATGTCGTGGTGGGCAGCCGCCCCCGCCGCAGCGGCGAACCGCCGACCGGTCTCTTCGCGCGGGGTGACCCAGGCCGACATCGCCGATGTCCGCGACATCACGGTCTACTACTCCGCACGCGACCAGCAGCGCGGTGGTGCATCCGGCCGCAAGGCCCTCGCCAGCCATCTGCTCGACGAAGCGGTGCCGCTGCTCGGAAGCCGGTGCCGTACCGATCAGCTTCGTCGCGACGCGTACTCCGCGGTCGCGGAGATGGCGTACCTCGCCGGCTGGATGGCTTTCGACGCAGGTGAACACCGCACTGCCCAGCGCTATCTCACTGTCGCCGCCCGGATCGCGGCGGAGGCTGGCGACGGAGCTCTCGGTGGCCATGTTCTGCGGGCCCTCGCCCACCAGGCCGTGGATCTCGGGCACCCACGCGGGGCACTCGATCTGGCCGACGCCTCGATGTCCCGCGACCGCTACGGCCAGGCCAGCCATCGCGAGAAGGCGCTGCTGGCGATCGTCCACGCCCGGGCCCTCGCGGCCAACGGTGACCGCGTCGGCACATTGGCGGCGATCAGTCGAGCGGAGCGCGACCTCGCCCGCGCTGACAATGCCGAAGCCCCCGCCCGCGTCGGCTTCTTCCAGGAAGCCTCCCTTGCCCACGAGACCGCTTGCGCCCTGCGCGACATAGGGCAGCCCCTCGACGCGGAGATCCACTTCAAGCGGAGTGTGGCCACACGCCGACGTCAGCAGTTCGCTCGCACGCACAGTGTGACGCTGGGCTACCTCGGCGCCGTCCAAGTCCAGCGGGGAAACCTCGACGAAGCGTGCGCCACCTGGAACGAAGCACTCGACGCCATGACCGGAGTCCAGTCCGGCCGAACGCGCGACGTCATCGTCCGCATCCAGAGTGATCTTTCGCCCGTCCGGCAACGCGGAGGCCGCCATGTCACCGAGCTGGACCGGCGGGCACGCGGCATGCTCCGGGCCATAGGCTGATCGCGACACGGACGTTCGATGCCTGACGGCAGCCCGCGGACCAGCATCACCCAAGGAGAGGAAGAACCGGTGACGACGTACGAGGTCCAAGCAGTTGCAACAGTCGTGGGCGGCCACACCCGCCTGCAAGACGACTACCAGGGCGGAGTCGAATCGATCATTCGAATAGACGGCGCCTTCCCGCTCGAAACCCTGCAGGGCATCGAGAAGTTCTCCCACCTGACAGTGACCTGGCATTTTCACCAGGCGCGACCCGAGGACGTCCAGCTGCATGCACGCAGCCCACGAGGAAACCCGAGCTGGCCGGCCACAGGAACCTTCGTCCACCGCAACCACCGACGCCCCAATCAACTGGCCGTCAGCTACCCGCGGCTGCTCAGGGTCAATAGTCGGGACCTTGTCGTCACCGACCTCGACGCTGTAGACGGGACTCCCGTCCTCGACGTCGCGCCATACTTCGAGCAGATGGGCCCACGAGGCTCGATCCGTCAGCCAGCCTGGCCGGGAGAAATGCTCGCGACCTATTGGGATGACGCGAAAGGACGTCCTCAGTCCTAAGTCGATGCCAACGCGTCTATGGTGAACACTGACTGTGGTGGCATGGACCGTGTCTGGCTGCGCGCCCTGGATCTTCATCGCGGCGTCTCAACGGGAATTCCGAATGCCGCCCATGTGGTGAGTCCACCGTCGCTCGCGCCCCAGTCCATGGCGAGCTGGTCGATCATGTGCAGGCCGCGCCCGCGGGTGTCCTCATCGTGTATGGGCCGCATCCGGGCAGGGGCGTAGTTGTGGTCGCTGACCTCAACCAGCAGACGGTCCACGCTGCACTGCACCCGCAACTTGATGTCGCCGTAGCCGTGCTGGATCGCGTTGGTGACCAGTTCGGAGACGGTGACGACGACGTCAGCGGTCAGCGATTCGGGTACGTGCCACAAGCGCAGCTGGGACGCGGTCATTCTGCGGGCGCCGGCGACGCGGCAGCGCTCGGGGGTGAAGGCTGCGTCGAATCCCAGCGTCGACGGCCGGGGGCCCCGGCTCTTTGAGTCCTGCCCGACAAGTGGGGCCGTGGTGCTCGTTGTCGAGTTCATCGCTGGCCTCCCGGTCATGCGCAGAGTCCGTGTTCAAATCGGCACTCTGCACGATTACTGGAACGAGCGTGGCCAACTACGCGACCCAAAACCACCCATGAAGTTCCATCGCCTTGGCCCGGCCGTTGCCAAGGAAGCCTCGGTGTTCCATCGGACTTTCTTCGACTTGCTGAAAGATCCTCGCTCCGGGCAGCTTGGGGGAGAAGTCGGTCTAACTTCGGTTGAGTTGACGTGCTGGCGCACAAGGAGGGCACATGCCGGAGACGCAACCCACCCTGTTCCGCGCCGAGGTTGACCGGCGCGCCTGGAAGGATCATGTCGTCTTCCTGCGGCACTTCAGGAAGTACGCCGAAGAGGTCGCCACGCTCGATGGGCTGCCGCATCTGGCCACACTGGAGCCCGCAGCCGCCACCTTGGAGGCTTGGTACTACACCGCACGGAAGCCGCAGAAGGACTTCCAGCGGGTCCTGACCCACATGTTCGGTCACAGCATCGACCAGCTCTGGGGGCCAGCCGCACAGGCGACTCCAGGCGCGGCGCCCGGCACGCCACACACTGATGTCCCTGCCTACCTCGGCACGGACCTGCGCGAGATGAGAAAGGTGGGCGCGATGGCTGCGCGACGCGCGATGCAGTTCACTCTGGGGGCCGAGAATAACCAGGTGGGAGAGGAGACACTGGGCTTCCTCCGTGATGAGGTGTCCCGCATCGCCCAGGAGTACCCGCGGGTCCCCCTCCCCAAGCTCTGGGAGGACCTGGCCCAAACGCAGGACGACGCCTTCCGACTCATCGAGGGCGGGCGGGCCCGGCCCACGCAGGCCCGTGAGCTGCTGCGAATGGCCGCCATCCTCTCCTTCATGATGGCCAAGGGCAGCCACGACATGGGGGACCCGGCGACCGCCCGGATGCAGGCCCGCACCGCCGGCTTCTGCGCCCGCGAGGCCGAAGAACCGGCGCTCGTAGCCCTGGTTGACGGGCTGAAAAGCCTGATCGCCTACTGGGCGGGGCAGCCCGAGGACGCCCTCCACTTCGCCCGTCAGGGCGCCGCGGCCCAGCACCAGGGCGGCAGCGTGTCGGTGTGGCTCCCCGGCCTCGAAGCCCGCGCCGCCGCAGTGCTGGGCGACGCTGAAGCGGTCCAGGAGGCCACCGTCCGCGCCGAACGCCTCCGCGAGGCAATCAGCCCCGACGCGCTGGACGAGCTGGGCGGCCTTCTGACCTACTCCCTGCCCAAGCAGCGGTATTACCAAGTGGAGACGGCCGTCCTCCTGGGCCAAGGCGACGACCGTCTGGGCAGGCTCGCCGAGGAGGCGGTGAAGGGCCTAAGTGACAAGGACGACCCTAACTGGGCCTTCGGCGACCTCGCCGGCTCCCAGTGCAACCTGGCCCTTGTCCGGCTCAACAGCGGCGACCTCGAAGGCGCGGCGGACGCCGTGCGACCCGTGCTGGACCTGCCCCCCAGCTACCGAAACGCCGGCATCGTCACCTCCGTCCACCGCGTGCGCAGCGCCCTGTCCATCGGGCCCCTGCGTGAGGCGGCCACCGGCCGGGAGTTGCACGAGGAGATCGGGCTCTACAAGCCCAACCGCCCCGCTCTGCCTCGGTAACCGTCACGCCGGTACAGTCGCCAGCATGTACCCCGTCGCCCGCTCCAGCGCCCGCCTCGCCCTGCGCGAGACCGACATCGGAGACGCAAACGGGGTGCACGCAATCTACGGCGACGCAGAGGCGACGGCGCACATGTCGTTCGAGCCGCGCACCCGCAACCAGGTGGGCCAAATCGTGACCGGCTGGATCGCTTCCGCCACGGCCGAACCCCGTACGGAGTACGGCCTGGTCGTCGTCGAGCGAGACACGCAGCGCCTGGTGGGGGTCGGTCGCCTGGCGATCGACCCCCACCAGCAGCGTGCGGCCACGATGGGTTTCGCGCTACGCCCGGACGCCTGGGGCATCCGGTACGGCCTGGAGACCGTCCACCTGCTCCTCGCCGTCGCCTTCCTCGGCCTGGAGTTGCACCGCGTCTGGGGCGCCCGCTCACCGCTCAACGAGGCTTCCGCCCGCACCATGACCGCCGCCGGGATGGTCGAAGAGGGGGTCATCAGGAGCCACATCCAGCGCGCCGGGCATTGGCGGGACTCCATCGTTCACGGGATCCTCGCCGAAGAGTGGAAGCACCCGGCCTGACCCGCCCGTGCGCTGCGGCGTCGGCCCGACTGGGCGGCCCTGCGGAGGTTGTCCTTCTACTCCGGTGCCAGGCTCTTGGTGATGAGCGGCAGCAGTTTCTCCGGCTCGGTGGTTCAGATTGCGCCCCCGATGGAGAAGACCGCGTCCCAGCTCTGCTCGGTGCAGCTGAGGAATCGCACGCCTCGGCCCGAACGAAGCGCACGGGCTCGTCCTGCCACCATGCACAGGCCCACTTCACTACCTAGCCTCGAAGTTTCGTGACGGTCCGCCGACGGAGTCGGTGGACCGTTTTCGTGCTGTGGGCTGAGGTTGGGCAGGCCGAGGACCCGAGTGTCG
>NZ_JBHXLV010000225.1:0-10446 GCF_042721685.1 Streptomyces sp. NPDC058459
GCCGGGCGGTGCTTGAGCGGGTGGACGGCGTCCGCACCGCGCTGCGGATCGCCCACGACCTGGGGCGCCAGGCGTTCCACACCCTGGTGGACGTACGGCGGCTCACCGCGGACGGGCTGCTGGCGCCGGTGCCGGTGGCGACCGCGCCGGACCCGCCGCCCGCCGGGTTCCACCCGCCCGCACCGCTCACGGTCACCGACCCCGACATCGCGCTGCTGAAGAGGCTCAGGAATGCGCTGGAGGCGCTTTGAACGGCAACCGCCCGCCGAGAGGAGAGAGCTGATGCTGCCCGAATCGGACCTGGCCGCAGTCCTGGACGAGCTGCGGCGGCTGCGCACCCGGGTGCCCCAGCTCACCGGCGCCCTGGCGGCGGGCGTGGACGGTCTCGTCGTCGCCCATGACACCCCGGGCGTGGACCCGGACGGGCTCGCGGCGCTCACCGCGGCCTCGCTGGGCGTCGCCGTCCGGCTCGCCGACGCCACCGGCAACGGCGGCTTCCGGGAGCTGCTGGTGCGCGGCCAGCGCGGCTATGTCGCCACCTACGCGGCCGGACGCACCGCTGTGCTGACGCTGCTCGCGCAGGACCGGGTCAACGTCGGGCGGCTGCACCTGGAGGGGCGCCGGGCGGGGGCCCGGGTCGGGGAGCTGCTCGACGCCGCCGAGGCCGAGGCCCGGCGCCGCCCGCCGGAGCGGCCGGTTCGGCCCGTGCCCGCCCGTACGCGCGCCGCCACCCGCACGCCGCGGGCCACGGCCACCGAAACACCGACCGCAACCGAGAGTTGACCTCCGAAAGGACAGCAGAACCATGGCGAACACCGAAACGGCACTGAAAGAGGCGCTCACCTCCATCGAGGGTGCCACCGGCGTCGCGCTCGTCGACTACACCAGCGGCATGGCGCTGGGCACGCTGGGCGGCAGCAAGACCTTCGACCTGAACGTCGCCGCCGCGGGCAACACCGACGTGATCCGCGCCAAGATGCGCACCATGGAGCACCTGGGGCTCAACGCCGAGATCGAGGACATCCTGATCACGCTGAGCGACCAGTTCCACCTGATCCGGCTGCTGAAGGGCCGGGGCGGCAACGGCCTGTTCCTCTACCTGGTGCTGGACGGCCGGGCGAATCTGGCGATGGCCCGGCACCAGCTGAAGCGGATCGAGGCCGAGCTGGAGGTCTGAGCCGGCCCGCCGAACCGCACCGACGCCGTGGCAGGGCGGCGGGCCCCTCGGGGGGCCGCGTCGCCCGCCGCGACGCACGCGGTCACTCCACGAAGAGCCCCCGGGCCGCCGCCCGCGCGTCGAACTCCTCCAGCCGGGCCTGGGCGTCGGGGAGCCCGTCGCACAGCGCCTCCAGCAGGACCCGGCCCAGCAGCATCGGCGCGCACGCGGTGTCGAACGCGAGCCCGGTGCCGACGGCGGCGGGCAGCAGCAGGTCGGAGTACCTGGCGACCGGAGCGAACGCGGAGTCGGCGACCGTGACGATCGTCAGCCCGGCCTCCCTGGCGTACGCGAGCGTGTCCAGCACCTCGCGCGGGTGGCGGGGCAGCGCGAAGCAGAGCAGTGCGGAGGCACCGGCCCGTACGGCCGCGTCCATGCGGTCCTGCACCATCGATCCGGCCTCGTCGAGCAGCCGGACGTCGGGGTGGACCTTGGCGGCGAAGTAGGCGAAGCCGAACGCCTGCGGGGCGGCGGCGCGCAGACCCAGGACCGGCAGCGGGCGGGAGGCGGCCAGGACCCGGCCCGCGCGCTCGACCGGGGCGGGGTCGGCGAGGAGTGCGGCGAGGTGGCGCAGGTTCTCGATCTCGGCCTCGACGGCCTGCTGGTACTCGTTGAACGCACCGTTGTCCACGACCGGTTCGGCGGGGACGACCTCGCGCAGATGGCGCCGGAGCGCCGGGTACCCGTCGAAGCCGAGGGCGACCGCGAACCGGGTGACGGAGGGCTGGCTGACCCCGGCCAGTTCGGCGAGTTCCACGCTGGACAGGAACGGCACGTCGGCGGCGCGGCGCACCATGCTGTGCGCGATGCGGCGCTGGGTGGGTGTGAGCCGGTGCCCCTCGAAGAGCGCCTGCAACCGGTTCGCAGGGCTGTCACTCGCGCTCATACCGCGCTCCCCTCCAGATGTCGTCTCCCGTGCTACCCCGCGCGGAAAGTACGGAGGGTACAGCGCCGGGGCGGGGTCGGGCACCGTCGCCTATTCAGTCACTATGCACCCTGCATACCTTTATACAACGCGGCGGGCGGCCCGTCAGTCGGCGAGCAGGTCCTCGGGCGCGGACCGGGCGATCCCGGCCAGGGTGTCCAGGGCGGCTCCGAGCACGTCGGCGGGCGGGGAGGCGAGGGCGAGCCGGACCGCGTGCGGGGCGCTGTCGCGGCGTGCGGCGAAGGCGGCCGCGGGGGCCACGGCGATGCCGTGCCGCGCGGCGGCGGCGACGAAGGTGTCCGCCCGCCAGCCCTCAGGGAGCCGCCACCAGCAGTGGTAGGCGCGGGGGTCCCCGCGCACGTCGAACCCGTCGAGCCGCCGCGCCGCCAGCGCCTGCCGCTCGGCCGCGTCCCGCCGCTTGTCCGCCGCGAGCTTCCCGGCGGTGCCGTCGCGCTGCCAGCGCCGCATGACCTCCAGGGCGAAGCGCATGGGCGTCCAGCCGCCGGAGCGCAGCGAGGCGGCGAGGTCGGCGGTGCGGGCGGGGGGTGCGACGAGGAAGCCGAGGGTCAGGCCAGGGGCGATCCGCTTGGAGAGGCTGTCGACGAGCACCGTCCGCTCGGGCAACAGGGCGGCGAGCGGCGGGAGTTCGGCGCCGAGGAAGCCCCACACCGCGTCCTCGACCACGGGGAGGTCCAGCCGGGTCAGCACCTCGGCGAGCGCGGCCGTCCGGTCGGGCGGAGCGGTGAGCGAGAGCGGGTTGTGCAGGGTCGGCTGCGTGTAGACGGCGTGCAGCGGGGCGCGCCGGTGCGCCTGCTCGACGGCGCCGGGGACGAGCCCGGCGTCGTCCATGGCGAGCGGCACGAGGGTGACGCCGAGCCGGGCGGCGACCGTACGGATGACGGGGTACGTCAGCTCCTCCACCCCGAGCCGGCCACCGGGCGGCACCAGGGCGGCGACGGCGGCGGAGACGGCCTGGCGGCCGTTCCCGGCGAACAGCACCTGGCCGGGGTCGGGGCGCCAGCCGCCTCGGGCGAGCAGGCCGGCGGCGGCTTCCCGGGCCGCGCGGGTGCCGGCGGCGCCGGCCGGGCGGAGGGCGTCATGGAGGATGTCGGGGCGCGTGAGCGGGGCGAGGCCCGCGGCCAGCAGGGCGGCGTGACCGGGCAGGGTGGAGTGGTTCAGCTCCAGGTCGACGCGGGCGGCGGCCGGTTCGGTGAGGGCGGGGGCGGCGGTCTCGGCTCCGGCGCGGACATAGGTGCCCCGGCCGACCTCGCCGACGGTGAGGCCGCGGCGGGCGAGTTCGCGGTAGACGCGGGTGGCGGTGGAGCCGGCGATACCGTGCCGCCGGGCGAACGCCCGCTGCGGGGGCAGCCGGTCACCGGGGCGGAGGGCTCCCCGGCGGATCTCCTCGGCCACCGCGTCGGCCACGCTCCGGTAGTCGCTCACTCCGCGCCCCCTCCCACGATATTGCCCCGAGAACAATAGCGGCTATTGCACCGAGAGTTGGTGGTTCATAGCCTCAAGGCAATGCGACCGTCGCACACTTCAGGGGGACTTCCATGCTCATCGAGCCCAGCGCGGCCCTGGGGGTGACGGTGGTGGCCCTCGGGATGGTCCTCACCCCGGGTCCGAACATGATCTACCTGGTCTCCCGCAGCATCACCCAGGGCAGACGCGCCGGCCTGATCTCCCTCGGCGGGGTGGCCCTGGGCTTCGCCGTCTATCTGCTGGCGGCCAACCTGGGCCTGTCGGCGCTCTTCCTCGCGGTGCCGGACCTGTACGTCGCGGTGAGGCTGGCCGGCGCGGGATACCTCGCGTATCTGGCCTGGTCGGCGCTCCGGCCGGGCGGGGTGTCGGTGTTCGCCCCGCGCGAGGTCCCGCCGGACTCCCCCCGCAGGCTCTTCACGATGGGCCTGATGACGAACCTGCTCAACCCCAAGATCGCCATCATGTACGTGTCCCTGATCCCCCAGTTCGTCGACCTGGACCAGGGTCATGTCCTCACCCAGGGTCTGCTACTGGGCTCGTGCCAGATCGCGGTGAGCGTGGCGGTGAACCTGGCCGTCGTCCTCGCCGCCGGCACCATCGCCACGTTCCTGGCACGGCGGCCGTCCTGGCTGAAGTTCCAGCGGTACGCGATGGGCACGGTGCTGGGGGCGCTGGCCGTCACCCTGGCGGTGGAGACGTCGGGCCCGAGCACGACGAGCTGAGGCCCGCAGAAGAATATTCGCGGGGACCGCCGCACCCCCGGTGAAGGGGGGCGGGACGACGGCGGTCCCCGCGAAGGACGCGGGTCGGGTCAGGCCCGTGCGCGTCCGGGGCGCCTGGGAGGTCCGGGAGCCGCTCCGGAATCTCCTGGCGCCGTTCGGCGCCGGCGCGGGCGGGGAGCCTCCCCCAGTGCTCGATGCCTGGGAGGTACCCCCGTCACCCTTGCCGACGACCACCACTCTGCCGGGCCCGTGTTAAGCACGTGCTGCGCGTACGTGACACGCTCGTGCCACTTGGCCCACGCCCCGGTCAAGCGAGCTGGGGCCTGTCCGGCGGATCTTCGTGGAGTAGCCCGCGGCGTCTGGTGCGTGCTCTCGGCGTGCGCCCGGATCTCCCTCGTACTGGACGTACTCGGGTGATTCGGGCGTGCGGCGGGAGTGCGTGCCGGGCGTCGCGGGCCCGCAAAGATCCGCCGGACAGTCCCTAGTGCAGTCCGCCCTTGGCCAGGAAGGACAGCAGGTCCTGGCGGCTGACGACACCGGTCGGCTTGCCCTCGACCAGGACGATCGCCGCGTCCGCCGCGCCCAGCACCGACATCAGGTCGCCCACCGGCTCACCGGAGCCGACCTGCGGCAGCGGGGCCGACATGTGCTTCTCCAGGGGGTCGCTCAGGGAGGCCCGCTGGGAGAACAGCGCGTCCAGCAGCTCCCGCTCCACGACCGAGCCGACGACCTCGGCCGCCATCACGTCCGGGTGACCGGCGCCCGGCTTCACGACCGGCATCTGCGAGACGCCGTACTCGCGCAGCACCTCGATGGCCTGGCCGACCGTCTCCTCCGGGTGCATGTGGACCAGGGACGGGATGACACCGCCGGCCTTGTCGTTGAGCACGTCGGCGACGCGGGCGCTGGGGCCCTCGTCCTCCAGGAAGCCGTAGTCGGCCATCCACTCGTCGTTGAAGATCTTCGAGAGGTAGCCGCGGCCGCTGTCCGGGAGCAGGACGACCACCACGTCGTCCGGGCCGAGATCCTCCGCGACGCGCAGCGCGGCGACGACCGCCATGCCGCAGGAGCCGCCGACCAGCAGGCCCTCCTCCTTGGCGAGGCGGCGGGTCATCTGGAAGGCGTCCTTGTCGGAGACCGGGACGATCCCGTCGGCCACGTTCCGGTCGTAGGCGGTCGGCCAGAAGTCCTCGCCGACGCCCTCGATCAGGTACGGGCGGCCCGAGCCGCCGGAGTAGACGGAGCCCTCCGGGTCGGCGCCGATGACCTTGACCTTGCCGCCGCTGGCGTCCTTCAGGTAGTTGCCGGTGCCGGAGATGGTGCCGCCGGTGCCGACGCCCGCCACGAAGTGGGTGATCCTCCCGTCCGTCTGCTCCCACAGCTCGGGGCCGGTCGAGTGGTAGTGCGAGAGCGGGTTGTTCGGGTTGGAGTACTGGTCGGGCTTCCAGGCGCCCGGCGTCTCACGGACCAGCCGGTCGGACACGTTGTAGTAGGAGTCCGGGTGCTCGGGGTCCACGGCGGTCGGGCAGACCACGACCTCGGCGCCGTACGCGCGCAGCACGTTGATCTTGTCCATGCTGACCTTGTCTGGGCACACGAAGATGCACTTGTACCCCTTCTGCTGCGCCACGATGGCGAGCCCGACACCGGTGTTGCCGCTGGTCGGCTCGACGATCGTGCCCCCGGGCCGCAGCTCCCCGCTCGCTTCCGCCGCCTCGATCATGCGCAGCGCGATGCGGTCCTTCACGGAACCGCCGGGGTTGAAGTACTCCACCTTGGCCAGGACGGTGGCCCGGAGGCCCTCGGTCACGTTGTTGAGCCTCACCAGCGGGGTGTTGCCGACGAGACTGATCATCGAGTCGTGGAAATGCACCGTTGTCTCCGGTTGCTTGCAAAAAACTGCGGTCGTCGTGGTCGTGCCAGCCTACGGCCAGCCGGCGGAGATACGGACGGGCCTTCACTCAGTGTGGAGATTGGCGCACATGCCGTACGGGGCAAGGAGTGGGTACGGCTACGAGGAGGTGGCGGCGACGCATGACGAGCATGTCGAGGGCGAGAGTGGCCCGGCGCATCGCGGCCGGGGCGGCGTACGGCGGCGGCGGGGTCGGACTGGTCGGCGCGGCCGCCGTGGGGTTGCTGCTCACGGAGATGCGACTGGCCCGGCGCCATGTGAACAACGGCACGGCCACCGGCCGGGTCCCCCTGGCGGACGGTGTGTACGGCGCGGGGTACGGGCGGTTCGGCGAGCCCCCGCTGCGGCTGGCCATGCTGGGCGACTCCACGGCCGCCGGGCAGGGTGTGCACCGGGCGGGCCAGACACCGGGCGCGCTGCTGGCGTCGGGGCTGGCGGCGGTGGCGGAGCGGCCGGTGTCGCTGCGTAACGTCGCCCTGCCGGGCGCCACCTCGGACGATCTGGAGCGGCAGGTGGGGCTGGTGCTGGCAGCACCGATGACCGCGCCCGACATCTGCGTGATCATGATCGGCGCGAACGACGTCACCCGCCGCATCCCGCCCACCCGCTCGGTCCGGCACCTTTCGGCAGCGGTACGGCGGCTGCGCTCGGCCGGTGCCGAGGTCGTCGTCGGCACCTGTCCCGACCTCGGCACCATCGAGCCGGTGCGGCAGCCGCTGCGCTGGCTGGCCCGGCGCGCCTCACGGCAGCTGGCGGCGGCCCAGACCATCGGGGCGGTGGAGCGGGGCGGCCGGACGGTGTCGCTGGGCGATCTGCTGGGCCCGGAGTTCGCGGCCAACCCCCGCGAGCTGTTCGGCCCGGACCACTACCACCCGTCGGCCGAGGGGTACGCGACGGCGGCGATGGCGGTGCTGCCCACCCTCTGTGCGGCTCTCGGCCTGTGGCCCGCCGAGGAGGAGAGGCCGGACGCCTCGCGCCGGGAGGGCTTCCTGCCGGTGGCCCGCGCGGCCGCCGAAGCGGCTTCGGAGGCGGGTACGGAGGTCGCGGCGGCGCTGCCGACCGGACCGCGCGGCCCCTGGGCGCTGCTCAAGCGGCGCCGGCGCCGGCGGGTACGGGAGACGGAACCGGTCACGCCGTCCTGAACCCCCGACCCGGCCGAGCAAGCGCTTGGACAACTGCGGCCAGTGTCACACCCCCGCACCGGTGACCCGGACCATACGGACGGGTAACTTCCGACTCGGCCCTGCCCGAACTCCCGTAAGCCTCTGGAGCCGTGATGCCCGAAGCCGTCATCGTGTCGACCGCCCGCTCCCCGATCGGCCGCGCCTTCAAGGGCTCCCTTAAGGACCTGCGCCCGGACGACCTCACCGCCACGGTCATCCAGGCGGCGCTGGCCAAGGTCCCCGGGCTGGACCCCCGCGACATCGACGACCTGATGCTCGGCTGCGGTCTGCCCGGCGGCGAGCAGGGCAACAACCTGGGCCGGATCGTGGCCGTGCAGTTGGGCATGGATTACCTGCCGGGCTGTACGGTCACCCGCTACTGCTCCTCCTCGCTCCAGACCTCCCGCATGGCACTGCACGCCATCAAGGCGGGCGAGGGCGACGTCTTCATCTCGGCCGGTGTGGAGATGGTCTCCCGCTTCACCAAGGGCAACTCCGACAGCCTTCCCGACACGCGCAACCCGCTCTTCGCCGACGCCGAGGCCCGTACCGCGGCCGTCGCCGAGCAGGAGGGCACCACCTGGCACGACCCGCGTGAGGACGGTCTCGTCCCGGACGCGTACATCGCCATGGGCCAGACCGCCGAGAACCTGGCCCGGCTCAAGGGCATCAGCCGCCGGGAGATGGACGAGTTCGGCGTCCGCTCGCAGAACCTCGCCGAGGAAGCCATCAAGAACGGCTTCTGGGAGCGCGAGATCACCCCGGTCACGCTCCCCGACGGCACCGTGGTCGCCAAGGACGACGGCCCCCGCGCGGGCGTCAGCCTGGAGGGCGTCGAGGGCCTGAAGCCGGTGTTCCGCCCCGACGGCCTGGTCACCGCGGCCAACTGCTGCCCGCTGAACGACGGCGCCGCGGCCCTGGTCATCATGAGCGACACCAAGGCCCGCGAGCTGGGCCTTACCCCGCTCGCCCGTATCGCCTCCACCGGTGTCTCCGGCCTCTCCCCCGAGATCATGGGCCTCGGCCCGGTCGAGGCGAGCAAGCAGGCGCTGGGCCGCGCCGGCCTCTCGGTCGGCGACATCGACCTGGTCGAGATCAACGAGGCGTTCGCCGCCCAGGTGATCCCCTCCTACCAGGAGCTGGGCATCGACCTGGACAGGCTCAACGTCAACGGCGGCGCCATCGCGGTCGGCCACCCCTTCGGCATGACCGGCGCCCGGATCACCGGCACGCTGATCAACTCGCTCCAGTTCCACGACAAGCAGTTCGGTCTGGAGACCATGTGCGTCGGCGGCGGGCAGGGCATGGCGATGGTCATCGAGCGCCTCAGCTGAACCCCTTCTGATCGACCCTCGGTGACCGTGTCCGCACGGTCGGTCGAGAACGGCCCGGACCCAGGCGAAGTCCCCTGGTTCTGGGCCGTTTTGTGATCCAATCTCCCCCAGCATGTGACCTACCTCGCCCGCCGGGGGAACAGCGCAGGTCACTGCGGTGACTCGAGTGACCCTCAAGGCCACCGAGACCAGAAAGCTGTCCGTTTCGTGACGTTACGCACTGACAGGCGGTCAGTCCACCCTTCAAGCTGAGGTAGGAAGTCGGGGGTCGACTTTGAACCTGGGAGTACGTCAGTGAGCGCCATGTCCATCGCCCTGCTGCTCACCACGGCCGCCACGGGCGCCGTGGGCGTCGCCGTCCTGTGCGCCGTGCTGCGGCTGCGGCGCCAGCTCGACGAGCTGCACACCCAGCTCGCCGCGCATCAGGCGGCCGACCTCCGCGCGCTGCTGCCCGCGGCCCGCACCACCGCCGACGCGGAGGAGATACGCGAGGCCGTGACGGCCGCGCTCGCCGAGGAGCGGGAGCGCGAGCTGGCCGAGGCCCGCGCGTTCTGGGCCGCGCAGGAGGTCCGCGACCTCTCCGACGCGCCGCCCCCGCTCTACGGCCTGGACGCCGATACGTTCCTGCCCCGCCCGTCCGACTTCGCCGGCCTGGAGCCGGTGTCGGAACCGGTCGTCGAGCCGGACGACTTCTCCGGGGACTCCCCCGAACTGGCCGCGGCCCGCCGCCGCCATCCCTCGCACCCCGACTTCGTCCCGGTGCGGTCTCCCGCGGGCGACGAGGAGGACCGCGCCGTCACCATCCTGGAGCGGCTCTCCGTCGAGGGCACCGCGCTCGCCGACGTCCGCCCCGGCCCGCTGGGCACGCTGGACGTCTACGTCTTCGCCGACGGCACCACCCTGTGCATGACGCCGGGCCACCGCGAGACCGCCGAACGGCTGGCCGCCGCGCTCCGGGAGGGCGAGACCCCCCGCCTGCTGGGCGGCTCGGGCATCTCCGGCGCCTTCACCCTGACCTTCGCCTGCGGCGATGAGACGGTATACGTCCTCGCCGACCGGGTCATCGCCTCCCTCTAAGGCTGCCCTAGCCCGGCGCCTCAGACCCCGGCCCGTTTGCGGGCCTCCTCGACCAGCTCCACCGCCTCCTCCAGCTGGTCCTCGCCGCGCAGCGCGACCGCGAGGTCGTGCCCCGCCACCGTGATCTGGTCGGCCGCCGCGAACATCCCCGCGTCCGGCATCTCACGCGGCTCGCTCCCCGGCTCCTCCAGCTCCTGGGCCCGCCGGGCCAGCTCCCGCGCGACCGCCAGCGCCTCGGCGGCCGCGCCGCGCTGCAGCCGGCTCTGCGGGGCGGCCCGCAGCCGGTCGGCGAAGAGTTCCACTGCTTTGGTCAGGGGCGTCGTATCCAGCACGCGCCGAGCGTAACGCGGGCACCGCTGCCGGGCGGCCCGCGCTCGGGCTGCCGCCGGGCCCGGCTGTCAGGTGCCGGTGCTCGTCTCCTTGATCACGAGCGGGTTCAGCTCCCACACGTCGATGGTGTGAGCGAGGCGGGCGCGCGGTGCTGTGCGGAACTGCAGTCGCCAGGGGCCGCCCCCTACCAGCGAAGCGTGAGCACCCGGCCCCGCGCCGTCACCGACGAGATCACCCGGCCGCCGGGGGGGGCCGGGCTCGGCAGAGGGCCCCCGGCGCGGG
>NZ_JBHXLV010000226.1:0-10442 GCF_042721685.1 Streptomyces sp. NPDC058459
CGCAATGGCTCCACACCTACAATCACCACCGCGGACACACCGCCCTCGCAGGCAAACCACCCGCCAGCCGCGTCCCCAACCTCACAGGGCAATACGCCTAGGGCGACGTTTTCGGGTGGCCTCTTATGTCGCGTTCGCCGCTCAATCCTCGGTATGCGCCGAAACCATCCATGGGGTGAACGTGCCCGCCGTCCGGCATGCGGGGGGCTTCCGGGACGCAGTGTGTCGGTGCGTGCCGAGGGGATCGGGGCGAGTCGACGAAGGGTCTGGGGAGTCATGCGTACGGAGGCCGTCGACCGGGTGACGCTGGTGTTCAGGCTGTTCGACGCGAAGGGCGACGGTCATCTGGACCTGGGGGACTTCTACGCGCCCTGGGCAGGGAGGTGATCGCGGGGGACCGGCTGATGGGCGTGGCGGGCTGAGGTGGGGCGGGGTGCGGGCGCGGAGGACGCGGCGCGTTACGAGGGGTTCCGCCGGGGGCCGCGGGCCCGGGGTCTCGGCGGTGTTCCGTGATCCGCGTCCGGACTCGGCGGCGGACCTCGCCGGCCGGGGCCGGCGGGTCCAGGTGGGGGCACCGTACGGGCATGTCCGCGGGTACGGGCGGGGTCGCGGCCGGAGCCCGACGGCGCGCCGGCCGCCAACCGCTGGGGGTGCGCGGTGAAGGGGGCGGCGGGGGTCAGCCGGTGGTGAGGCGGACGGGCTGGGTGCCGGCGATGAGCGCGGTGAGCGCGTGGTCGATGCCGGGGCCGAGGTACCAGTCGCCGGTGTGGTCGAGGGTGTAGACGCGGCCCAGGGTGTCGATGGCGAGGAGGGCGGCGGTGTCGGTCTCCTCGCCGATCGGGCTGAGTTCGGTGCCCAGCGCGCGGCCGAGGTCGCCGAGGGTGCGGGCCAGGTGCAGGCCCTGGAGCGGGTCGAGGTGGAGGGTCGCCGGGGCGATCCGGCGTCCGGTGCCGCTGGGGGTGACGCGCAGTCCGCCGAACTCGGCCCAGGCTTCGACGGCGGCGGGGAAGACGGCGTGCCGGTGGCCGGCGGGGGAGAGGTGTTCGCGCAGGGTGTCGGCCCAGACCTCTGCCTGCTTCATGTCCCAGCGGCCGGGGTGCCAGCCCGCGCTGCGCAGCGCGTTGTCGACGGCGCCGGGGAAGCGGGGTGCGGTGCCGCCGGGCCCGTGGGGTGCGGCGAGCCTGCGGGAGGTGGTGCGGTCGGGGTGCATCTGCCCTATCGATCGTCGTGCTGGTGAACTGAATACGGGGCCCGGCGGGCGCGGGTTCAGTCGCCGTTGGTGGCCGGGTCGACGACGCGTACGCCGAAGTGGGCGCTGAGGGCGGAGCAGGCGCGGCAGGGGGCGGCGAAGCTGCCGTGCAGCGGGTCGCCGTCCTCGCGTATGCGGCGGGCGGTGAGCTTGGCGTGCCTCAGGGACTTGCGGGCCTCGCCGTTGGTCATGGGGCGGCGGGCGGAGCGCCTGCTGCGGGTGGCGTCGGCGGCGGCGAGGTGCCGGGAGATGAGGATCGTCTCGGCGCACCGTCCGGTGAAGCGGTCGCGCTGGCCGCTGGGGAGGGTGTCGAGGAAGTCCTGCACGAGGTGGTGCAGGGGGGTGGGCTGGTCGCCGCGGGCGGCGGTGCCGGTGAGGGTGGCGCCGTGTACGGAGAGGGCGGCGGCGACGGCGGGCAGGATGCCGTCGCGGCGGTGCAGCAGGGCGGGGGCTGGGGCTTCACCCGAGTCGCTCCAGCCGATTCGGGGGTCGCCGGCCCGCATGTCGGTACCTCCGGTCGGCATGGTGTTCATGATCGTCTTTCCTCCCCTGGGCCCGCGCCCGAAGGACACAGAGTGCCAAATGCCGTGGCCGCTGCGGAAGCTGGGGCGGTGCGACACGCCAGGGCGGGGCTCACCCGTCACATGCGGTGACGGTTGGTCACACAAGTGATGGCCTTTCGCCGAGGCGTTCGAGGGGGTCGGGGCCGCAGGCGGCGGAGGGCCGGGGTCCGGTGGGCCGGTGACCGGTGTGCGCGTACCGCATAGGCTGTCGGCACCGCGCCGGGGCGCGGCCTTTAGGCGTCGGTGACGTTGAAGACAGTCGGATACGGGTCGGGGCGTGCCGGAGAGGGTGCGGTGCCGGCTCGTACAGAGTGCCGCAGGGGGCAACCGCCATGACGACAGGTCGGCTCGGGCAGGGAGCCGCGCCGCCGAACGCGGCCTACGCCGGGCAGGTCGTGCACTTCCCGGACCCGGTGCGGGCGGCCCGCCATCCGCGCGGGGTGCGGATCGACGAGCACGGTCATCCCGACTTCGCGCCGTACGCGCGCGCGGCGGCCGAGATCGCGGAGCCCCCGGAGGGGTTCGGCGTCGACGAACTGCGGCTGACGGACTACGTGTCGGCCAACGCGGTGCTCGCGGCGGCGGGGCACGAGCTGTGGGACACGGTGCCGGAGGTGGCGACGCCGCACGGCTGGACGTGGCACCACGTGGCGAACTCCCGGCGTCTTGAGCTGGTCCCGGTCGAGGTGAAGGCGCTGCTGCGGCACCACGGCGGGGTGGCGACGGCGCTGGTGGACCACGCCAGGCGCGGCACCCGTCCGCTGAACGAGACGCGTCCGGCGCACTTCGCGCTCCCCAAGTCGGGGATCGCGGTGACGGAGTCGCAGGTGCAGGGCGTCGAGGAGGATCTCGGCTACCGGCTGCCCGGCGCCTACCGCTCGTTCCTGAAGGCGGCGGGCGGCTGCGCCCCGGTGGGCGCCGCGCTCGACGCCGAGCTGGGCCTGCTGCTGGACCAGCCGTTCTTCACGGTGCGGGACGAGGCGGCGGTCAACGACCTGGTGTACCTCAACAAGTGCCTGCGCGATCACCTGACCAAGGACTACCTGGGCGTCGCGTTCGTCCAGGGCGGTCTGGTCGCGGTGAAGGTGAAGGGCGAGCGGGCCGGTTCGGTGTGGTTCTGCGCGTACGACGACGTACGGGACACGGACCCGTCGTGGTCGGCGGCGGAGCGTGTGGAGCGGCTGCTGCTGCCCTGCGGCGACGACTTCGACGCGTTCCTGTCCCGGCTGGCCGGTGATCCGCCGGAACTGGACACGGTGGCGAGTCTGATGGTGGACGGCGGCTTCGCGCGCGCCGTCCCGGTGTCCGCGGCGTCCTCGGCGCCGGCGGGGGAGTGAGGTCCGGGTCATGGTGACGTTTGCGCGCGCGCAGGAACGCGGCGAGGAGTGGATCAACGGGGACGTCCCGGCGTACCAGCACCGGGAGGTGCGGGTGCGGGAGTTCGACCTCGGGTTCGTGGTGTGGGGCGAGGACCGTGCCGACGGCCCGCGTTCCGACGCGGGTGGCCAGCGGCTGGTCATCGCGCGGGACAGCGGCGAGGCCACGCTGTGGCCCGCGCTGCCGGTGGGCGAGGTGATCCGCCGGTACGAGGAGCTGTACGGCCGCCCCGGCGACGTCGAGGACGCGGTACCGGTGCCCCCGGCGGCCCGGGTGGACCTGAACCAGACGTCGTTCCTGCTGAGTCCGCCGGAGTGGTTGCAGGAGGCGGCGGACAAGCTGGGTATCCCGGACCGGCGTCCGGGGTCGGACACGGGGGTCGGTCAGGGGGCGGGGCAGGGTCCGGCTCAGGGCTCGGGGCAGGGGTCCGCTCCGGTGCCGGCTCAGGGTTCGGGCCAGGATTCTGCTCCGGTGCCGGTTCAGGGGTCCTCCGTGGGGTCCGGGGCCGGGCTCGCCCGGACGCAGGCCGGGGTGCCGGCCGTCGCTGCGGACAGCGGGGCCGCCTGGCCCGCCGCCGCCAAGGGCGAGGTGGCGGAGAACCGTGACGGGGACACCCCGTGGGCGGGGACGGACACCAACGCCGAGGGCGGCGAGGACCGTTCGGTACCGCTGCCCGCGACGGTGTTCGCGCCGCCGCTGAACGACGGCACGCCGCCCCCGCCCGCCGCCGCGCCGGACGCGAAGACGGCGCTGATGTCGGGCGGCAGCGGGCTCCCGCCGACCGCCGTCGCGCCGGCGGTGGACGACGCGGGCCTCCCGGGCCGGGGCCCAGCGGCCCCGGCGCGGCCGCTGCCGCCGCACGCCGGGGACATCGCCGACGCCGCGACCAGCAAGGCCGCGCCGCCGCCCCGCAAGCGTGGCCCGGGTCTGCCCCCGCACCCGCCGGGCGCCCCCGGAGCGCCGGGCGCGCACCCGGGCGCCGAGGACCACGTACCGACGCGGCTGGTCTCCTCGCAGGGCGCCGGGAACCCCTCCGGGCCGGGCGGGACGCCACAGCCGCCGGCCGCTCCGGGCACCCCGGCCCCGCCCCGGCCCGCCGTAACGCCCGGCGCCGTGCACCACGCGGAGACCGTGCTGTCCCCGCCCTCGCCCGGCGGCCCCGCCGTACCCCCGCCGCCGTCCGCCCCCGGTACGCCCCCCGCGCACGGCCACCAGCCGACGGCCGGGATGCCACCCGTGCCCGGCATGCCGCAGGGCCCGCCGGCCGCACCGCAGCCGATGCCGCAGCCGGCTCCGCCCCCGCAGGGCGCGCCCATGCCGCCGCCGGGAGCCATGCCGCCCCCGGCCGGTGCCATGCCGCCGCCCGGCGCGATGCCGCCCCCGGCCGCGCCGATGCCGGGGCAGCCGGGCGCGTACGGGTATCCGCAGCCGGGGCAGCCCATGGTGGGGCCCGGCTACCAGGCGGTGCTGCGCTATCGCGCGCCGGACGGCTCGGAGCAGCAGCTGATCCGGCGTTCGGCGCCGGGCACCCCGCACCCGGAGTGGCAGATCTTCCACGAGCTGCGCGCCATGAACGTGCCGCCGGACCAGGTGCTGGAGCTGCACACCGAGCTGGAGTCCTGTGCGCTGCCCGGTGCGTACTGCGCGCGGATGATCCGGGAGCAGTGGCCGCAGGCGCGGATCGCGTCCATCGCGCCGTACGGCACCGATCACGCGAGCCGGCAGGACGGCATGCGGGAGCTGCTGGCCCATCAGGGGGAGCTGCACCAGGTCGCGGACGGTCCCGCGCGGCCCGCGCCGGTGCGGGCGCCGCTGCCGCCGGTGCCGCCCGCGCCGCCGATCCCGCCCGAGGGTGTCGCGCAGGAGCTGGCGGCGGTGTTCGGTCCGGGCGTGTACCGGTTCGAGCAGCAGGCGGTGGCCCGGCAGGGTGTGCCGCCGGTCGTGGCGCACACCCTGGTGGTGGCCGGACTGCCACTGGACATGGGGCCGTTCTTCTGGGCGCAGGCCCAGCCGGGCCGTCCGGTGCCGACGCTGGCGGAGCTGGCGGCCGAGCGCAGGGTGGCTCCGGCGTCGGACGCGGGGTCGTACCTGGTGATGGGCACGGACTTCGGCAAGGCGATCTGTGTGCAGTACGGGACGGCGAACATCGTGGCCGTGCCGGTGGAGAGCGGGCCGGGCGGTGCGCCGGTGCCGCCGCAGTTCGTCAACTCCGGGCTGCCCGAGTTCGCGCGCTGTCTGGCCCTGCTGGGCCGGATGTGGCGGCTGCGGTACGGCCTGAACCAGGAGCAGGCGGCCCGCTGGACCGTCGACTTCCAGGCCCAGCTGGCGGCTCTGGACCCGGCCGCGCTGGCGTCTCCGGAGAGCTGGTGGTCGGTGCTGCTGGAGCAGATGTGGGACGGGCTGCTCTAGCGCGCGCCGCCGCTCAAACAGGGGGCCCTTCACTGGTTCGGGTGAAGGGCCCCCTGCTATGTCCTGATCGCTTCTGACCAGGTGTCATCGGCGGAGTGTCGCGTCATGAACACTTGTGTCGCAAACGGCAGGATATGCGGGAAATCGTCATGTCGGTCAGGTCCGGCGGAGAGGGGTCCCTGGTGAGCGGCACAGCGAGGACACCGCGCGGTTACCGTCCCGATCAGGTCGACGCGTTCATGGCGGCCCTCTCCCACGACCGGGGCGCCGCCTGGGAGCGCGCGGCCCTGCTGACCGTGCTGGCGGGGCGGATGGAGACCGAGTCCGCGAGACTCCGGGAGACGGCCGCCGGGCTCGCCCCGCAGGAGTACGACACCCTCGGCGAGCGGGCCCGGCACGCGTTCCGGCTGCTGCGCGAGGAGGCCCTCTCGGTGCGCGAGGTGGCCTGTCACGAGGCGCGGCAGCGCGTGGCGCGGGCCGAACAGGAGGCGGCAGGCGTCGTACGGGCCGCACGGGCGGCGGCGCGGGTGCTGTGCGCCGGGGCCGAGGAGGAGGCCGCACGGCTGCTGCTGGCGGCCCGAGCGGCGGCGGAGGACGTGCGGGTGGGCACCCGGCGCGAGGTGCGGGAACTGCGCGGGCAGGCCCTCGCGGCCCTGCGCGAGGCGCGGGCCCATACCGCCGCGCTGCCCGCCGCCCAGGAGGCCGAGCAGGCCGGACGCCGGGCCGCCGCCGAACGCGCGGAGGGGGAACGGGAGTCGGCCGCCGAGGTCCGCCTCGCCGAGCGGACGGCCCGCGCGGAGGCCGGGCTCGCGGCGGCCCGCCTGGCCCTGGAAGAGGCGACGGTCCGGGCCCGTCACCGCCAGGACGAGGCACGCGCGCGTGCCGCCGAGATCGTCGCCGGGGCCCGCCTCCACGAGGAGCGCACCGCCCGCGAGACGGAACACGTGCTGCGCGAACACAGCGAAGCCTGGGACGAGGTGCAGGCCCAGACGAGCCGCGTCCGCGACCGCCTGACCGAGCTGACGGGGCGGGCCGCCGCGCAGTGACGTGGTGTCACGGGTCGGGGTGCCCGTAGGGGGCGGGCCGGCCCTGACGCGGCGTAAGAGGTGAGGCCGGGCCGGGTCCGGGGCGCGGACGACCCTGAGCAGGGTTCCACCCGGCGGTGGACCACCCCTAAGGGTATCTCCGTACGGAGGCTCGGGGAGGGTTCGTCCCCGCGGAGGACGAGGGGTGGTGTGTCCCGTCCTTAGTCTGTCCTTATGCCGCCAGGGGGGCGGCCGGCCGGACCCCGGGGGTAGGGATTTCCCCCGGGAAAGCGGGGGCCCGCACCAGCGTGCGGCACCCCTCGCCACGGCCAGACTCGAGGCGTAGCGCACGGACAGGCACCGGCCCGCACCACTTCACCCATGCGTCGCACCGCGTTCCGGGGTGCCCGCGATCGACCCGCATAGGAGACATACCGTGACATCGGCTGTGACCATTCCCAGGCACGGGGGCACTGGAGGGCCTACGGCCGTCGCCGCGCGGGCGCGGCAGGTCGTGAAGGCGTACGGGGCCGGGGAGACCCGCGTCGTCGCCCTCGACCACGTCGACGTGGACATCGCCCGCGGCCAGTTCACCGCGATCATGGGCCCCTCCGGGTCCGGCAAGTCCACCCTGATGCACTGCCTCGCCGGTCTGGACACGGTGACCAGCGGTCAGATCTACCTCGACGACACCGAGATCACCGGTCTGAAGGACAAGAAGCTCACCCGGCTGCGCCGCGACCGGATCGGCTTCATCTTCCAGGCGTTCAACCTGCTGCCGACGCTGAACGCCCTGGAGAACATCACGCTGCCGATGGACATCGCGGGCCGCAAGCCCGACAAGGCGTGGCTGGACCGGGTCGTGGAGACCGTCGGGCTCTCGGACCGGCTCAGGCACCGGCCCTCCCAGCTCTCCGGCGGCCAGCAGCAGCGCGTCGCCGTGGCCCGCGCGCTCGCCGCCCGCCCGGAGATCATCTTCGGTGACGAGCCGACCGGAAACCTCGACTCCCGGGCCGGCGCCGAGGTTCTCGGCTTCCTGCGCCGCTCGGTGGACGAGCTGGGCCAGACCATCGTCATGGTCACCCACGACCCCGTCGCCGCCTCCTACGCGGACCGCGTGCTCTACCTGGCCGACGGCCGGATCGTGGACGAGATGCTGAAGCCCACGGCCGAACAGGTCCTGGACCGCATGAAGGACTTCGACGCGCGGGGGCGCACATCATGACCGTCCTGAAGACCTCGCTGCGCAACTTCCTCGCGCACAAGGGCCGGATGGCGCTCTCCGCGACAGCCGTCCTGCTCTCGGTGGCGTTCGTCTGCGGCACGCTGGTGTTCACCGACACCATGAACACCACCTTCGACAAGCTCTTCCAGGCCACGTCCTCCGATGTCACGGTGAGCGCCAAGAACGCCTCCGACACCGGGGAGACCACCTCCGACACCGGCAAGCCGCCGGTCCTGCCCGCCGCCGTCGTGGGCGAGATCGAGCGGGCGCCGGGCGTGAAGTCGGCCGAGGGCACGGTGTTCTCCACCTCGGTCACCGTGGTCGACGGCGACAAGGAGAAGCTGTCGCCCACCAGCGGCGGGCCGACCATCGTCGGCAACTGGAACGCCAACGACGCCCGCACCATGAAGATCACCACAGGTGCCGCGCCCAGGGGCTCCGCCCAGATCATGGTCGACGCCGACACCGCGAAGAAGCACCACCTGAAGCCCGGCGACGACATCGGGGTCATCACCGCCGTCGGCACGCACCACGCGCGCGTGTCCGGCATCGCCACCTTCAACGTCACCAACCCCGGCGCGGCCATCTTCTACCTGGACACGAAGACCGCCCAGCAGGCCCTGGTCGGCCGCACCGGCGTCTACACCAACGTCAACGTCACCGCCGCCCAGGGCGTCACCGACGCCCGTCTGAAGCGGGACGTGAGCGCCGCCCTCGGCGCCCGCTACAAGGTGCAGACCGCCAAGGAGGTGGCCGACGCCAACCAGCAGGACGTGAAGGGCTTCCTCGACGTCATGCGGTACGCGATGCTCGGCTTCGCCGGGATCGCCTTCCTGGTCGGCATCTTCCTGATCATCAACACCTTCTCGATGCTGGTCGCCCAGCGCACCCGCGAGATCGGCCTGATGCGGGCCATCGGCTCCTCCCGCCGCCAGGTCTACCGGTCGGTGCTGATCGAGGCCCTGCTGCTCGGCGTCCTCGGCTCCGTGCTCGGTGTCGGCGCCGGGGTCGGCATCGCCGTCGGCCTGATGAAGCTCATGGGCCGGTTGGGCATGCACCTGTCCACGGACGATCTGACGGTCGCCTGGACCACCCCGGTCGCCGGTGTGGTGCTCGGTGTCGTCGTCACCGTCCTCGCCGCCTATCTGCCGGCCCGCCGCGCTGGCAAGGTCTCCCCGATGGCCGCCCTGCGCGACCCCGGCGCCCCGGCCGACGCCAGGGCGGGGGTGATCCGCGCGGTGACCGGCCTGGTCCTCACCGGCGCCGGCGCGGCGGGCCTGTTCGCGGCCGCAGCGGCCGACAAGGCCACGACCGGCTCGGCGTGGCTGGGCCTCGGCGTGGTGCTCACCCTGATCGGCTTCGTGGTCATCGGCCCGCTGCTCGCCTCCGGCGTGGTGCGCGTCCTCGGCGCGATCGTCCTCAGGGTCTTCGGCCCCGTCGGCCGCATGGCCGAGCGCAACGCGCTGCGCAACCCCCGCCGCACCGGTGCGACCGGCGCCGCACTGATGATCGGCCTCGCCCTGGTGGCCTGCCTGTCCGTGGTCGGCTCGTCCATGGTGGCCTCCGCCACCGACCAGCTCGACAAGACGGTCGGCGCGGACTTCATCGTCCAGAGCGACAACGGCTCCGTCATCACCACGCAGGCGGTCGACGCGCTCAAGAAGACCCCGGATCTGGAGCGGGTCACCGAGTACAAGCTCCTGCCCGCCAAGCTGACCACTCCGGACGGCAAGGTCGCCGCGAACGAGACGATCAACGCGGCCGACCCCTCCTACGCGCAGGATCTGCGCTCCGAGACCGTCGCGGGCGACCTCCCCGACGCCTACGGCTCCGACTCCATGTCCGTCTTCGCGGGCTTCGCCGAGGAACACGGCCTGAAGGTCGGCTCCAAGGTGGACGTCGCCTTCAAGGACGGCCGCACGGCCACGCTGACGGTCCGCGCGATCACCAGCGACGACGTGGCGATCGACCGGGGCGCGATGTACGTCTCCATCGCCACGGTGAAGAAGTACGTGGCAGCCGACAAGATGCCGCTCGACACGCTGTTCTTCGCCACCGCCGAGGACGGCCGGCAGGACGCCGCCTACAAGGCGCTCAAGGCCGCCCTGCACGACTATCCGCAGTACACCGTGCGCGACCAGACCGACTACAAGCAGGCCCTCAAGGACCAGATCGGCCAGCTCCTCAACCTGGTCTACGGTCTGCTGGCCCTGGCGATCATCGTCGCCGTCCTCGGCGTGGTGAACACCCTCGCCCTCTCGGTGGTGGAACGCACCCGCGAGATCGGCCTGATGCGAGCCATCGGCCTCTCCCGCAGGCAGCTGCGCCGCATGATCCGTCTGGAGTCGGTGGTCATCGCCCTCTTCGGCGCCCTCCTGGGCCTCGGCCTCGGCATGGGCTGGGGTGCCTCCGCCCAGAAACTCCTGGCCCTCCAGGGGCTCACGGTGCTGGAGATCCCCTGGCCGACGATCATCACGGTCTTCCTCGCCTCCGCCTTCGTGGGCCTGTTCGCGGCACTGATCCCGGCGTTCAGGGCGGGCCGGATGAATGTGCTGAGCGCGATCGCCACGGAGTAGGGAGGGGGGGATGACGGG
>NZ_JBHXLV010000227.1:0-10439 GCF_042721685.1 Streptomyces sp. NPDC058459
GTGATGACAACACCCGTGCCCGCGCCGCCCACCACCAGGGAGCCCGACCCATGGCAGACCTCACCCGCCGGTCCTTTCACGGCCTCGCCCTCCTCCCCGTCGGGGCCGCCGTGCTGGGGGCCGCGCCTGCCCCCGACGCGGCGGACCGGCCCGCGGCCGCGACGGGGGAGACCCACGCCGCCGACTTCCGTTCGGGGCTCCAGGACCTCCTGGACCTGCACGGCGTGCCCACCGACGCGTACCCGCACGCCCTCAACCTGTTCTGCGACCTCGGCGCCTGGCACGCCTACGGTGTTCCCGGCCCCGGTGACACCGCCCAACTGGGCGGCTTCAGCGGCCCCCTGTACCTCGCCGAGGAGTTCCCCTGGTACCTCAGCCGGGCGATCAGCGTCTTCGCGCTGACCGACGAGGCGACCGGGGCGGAGGTCGACCTCTCCCAGGACCCGGCGCCCCGACTGCACAGCGCCCCGGGCATCCTGACCCAGGAGTTCCGGGTAGACGGCCTGCGGATCGCGCTGGACCTGCGGTACGCCTCGAACCGGACCGCACTGGTCCGGGCGACGGTCCGCAACGAGGGCGCCCGCCCCCGCGTCCTGCGTGCCCACTGGAGCGGCGAACTGCTGCGCCACACCACCGAGCCGATCCGCAGCGCGCCCTCGCTCGTCCCCACCCCCACCGGGGTCGCGGTGGCTTTCCAAGAGGTGCGGCTCCAGCGGGACTACCTCACCACGAGCAGGACGCGCTTCGAGACCGTCCACTCAACCCCCCTGGACACCGCCGTGACCGGCGACGCCTACCGCGCGACCGCCCGCCGCCCGATCGGACTGGCGCCCGGGGCGAAGGCGCGGTTCGCCTGGACCGAGAGCTACACGTTCACGGACGCCGAGGCGGCCGCCGCCCGGAAGGAGGTCCGCGAGGCGCTCGCGCACCCCGGACGCGTTGCCGACCGGGGCGACCGGCGCTGGGAGGGCTATCTGCGGCGGGCGCTGGACGGCGTCCTCCCCCACCGCCGCCGGGCGGGCGCCAAAGCCGTCCAGACCATCGTCAGCAACTGGCGCAGCCCGGCCGGCCGCCTGCTGTCCGACGGCATCACCGGCGGCATCACCGCCGGCACCTACGCCACCGGACTCTGGGCCTGGGACGCCTGGAAGCAGGCCGTCACGGTCGCCCTGTTCGACCCTCGACTGGCCGCGTCGAGCGTGGAATCGGTGTTCGACAACCAGGTCACCGCCGCCCACCCGACCCGGCCCTGGGACGCGGGGATGGTCCCCGACGTCGTCTTCTACGACGACCCCGCCGCGGGCGGAAAGCTGTGGAACGAGCGCAACTCCAAGCCCCCGCTGGCCTCCTGGGCCAGTTGGCGCGTGTACGAGCGCGGCGCGGACCTCAGCTTCCTGCGCCGCATGTACCCGAAGCTGCTGGCCCACCACGACTGGTGGTACCGCAACCGCGACCACGACCGGGACGGCCTGGCCGAGTACGGATCGACCCTGGACCCGGCCAACGACTCCTTCGTGGAGCGGAAGGGCCCGGCCTGCTGGGAGAGCGGGATGGACAACGCGCCCCGCTTCGACGACGCCGGCCTCGTCCCGAACAGCGACCCTGAGGGGACACCGGTCGGCTACAGCCTGACCCAGGCGTCCGTGGACCTCAACTCCTACCTGTACGCGGAGAAGCGGGCCCTGGCCCACATCTCCCGGGCCCTCGGCCGACCGGAGGCAGCCGCGGCCTTCGACCGGGACGCGGACCGGCTGCGCGACACCGTGCGGGTTCGCATGTACGACCCGGGAACCGGCTGGTTCTACGACCTCGGCGACGACGGCCGCCTGGTCATCCCGGCCGGCAAGGGCATCGAGGGCGCGATCCCGCTGTGGACCGGCCTGGCGACGGCGGAACAGGCGGCCGCGGTACGCGCGGCGCTGGTCGACCCCGCGCAGTTCGCGACCCCGCTGCCGCTGCCCTCCGTTTCACGGCAGAACCCCGACTTCGACCCGACCGCCGCGGGCTACTGGCGCGGCCCGGTGTGGATGGACCAGTTCCTCTTCACCGTCAGCGGCCTGCACGCCTACGGCTACCACCGGGACGCGGAGAAGCTCACCGAGGCCGGCCTGCGGCACGCCCAAGGCATGCTCGGTGACGCCCCGCTCCGGGAGAACTACGACCCGCTGACCGGAGCCGGCCTGAACACCACCAACTTCACCTGGTCGGCGACCGCCTTGCTGGAACTCCTGCGCGGCGGCATCACCCGCAACACCTGAATCGTGGGGCCCCGGCCGCACACGGCACCCCGTGCGGCCGGAGGCCGGGAGGCCCTGTCCGGGCGACACCCGGACGAGAGCCCGCCGTGCTGACCGTGCGCGGGCGTAGCCGCGGACGGCCGCCGTCGCCGCACCCGGCCCGGCGAGGCGCACGCTGCCGCCGACGGGCAGACAGACCATTACCGTGCCGTCCGTGGGGACGCGCATCGCGAGGGCCGACCGGCCCTCCTCGGCGCGCGGGCCGGCGACCGGGCCAGGTGGGGGACGTACGTCGTTCGTCGTCATCTCTCCCCCGCCTCCGAGCCCACCGCGGCCGGTTCGAGGAGGTGGTGGCGATGCGCTCAGGCCGTGCCGGCGGTGCCCCCGTAGCCGTGCAGGAACGCGTCGACCGCGCGGGTGACGCAGGCGCGGACCTGGGCCGGGCTCGGGGCGGGGCCGGCGTAGGGGCTGATGGTGATCTCGGAGTTGACCAGGGCGACGAAGTGGAGGGTGGCGCGGGCGGGGCTGGAGACGTGCAGGAGACCGGCGTCGGAGAGCTGGGAGATGCGCCGGGAGACCTCGTGCTGGACGCGGAGGGGGCCCGCCTGCTGCCAGGTGTCGATCAGGGCGGGCGAGAAGTGCTGTACCTCGGCCTTGATCTGCCGGATCATCGCGAAGTGGTCGGGAAACCGGGTGCGCTGGCCGATCAGGGCGCGGCCTAGGGCGATGAGGTCGGCGCGGGCGTCGAGGCCGGAGAGCTGTTCGGCCACCGTCGCGATGAAGGCGTCCGCGACCTGGCTGGCGCTGTCGTGGACGACGTCCGAGAAGAGGTGGTCCTTGCCCTGGAAGTGGTTGTAGATCGTGCGGGTGGACACCCCGGCCTCGGCGGCGATGGCCTCGATGCTGGTGCGGCTGTACCCCTCGCGGCCGAAGACGGTACGCGCGCCCTGGGTGATGGCCCGGCGTTTCGCGGCTCTGCCACCGGGTCGCCCCGGGCGTGGCGGCACGTCCGGGGCGGCGGGGGCCGCAGGTGTGGTGTTCAGGTGAGCCTCCAAAATCGGACGGCCTTTCGGCCGAATTGCCATACATGTTGCATATTACTTTCTGGCCGGTCGGGCTGTCCGTCGCTCGGGCTCTCCGGTTAGGGGTGGCATCTCCAGGACGGTCTCGCCCCGGCCGTGTCCGCCCTCCACGGCCCGGACCGCCTCGGCGGCCCGCTCGAAGGGGATCACGCGCGTCACCTTCGGGTCCAGAGCGCCGGTGCGGACCAGTTCCACGACCGCGCCCAGGATCGCGGGGTCGCGCACCGGCCCCACCGGTGCGCCGCCGAGTGCGGCGACGGCGTAGGCCAGGGGCATGCGACACCTCGACGTCTCTGTGCGGTTGGGGTCACTAATTGCCATGCAGATTGCATTTTACCTAAGGCTGCCGCTAGGCTTCTTCCCGGCGTCGGCGGGAGCCCTGTCTTCCGCCGGCGGTTCCGACGTGGGCACAAGGAGCGCAACGTATGGGCAGTACGGTCGCGATCGTCGGCGGCGGATACGGAGGGGCCGCGCTGGCCCGTGACCTGGACCCGGACTTCAATGTCGTCCTGATCGACCCCAAGGACGCCTTCGTCCACGCGGTGGCGGCCCTGCGCGGGCTGGTCGACGAGGAGTGGGCCCGGCGGATCTACTTCGGCTACGACGGGCTGCTCACCCGGGGCCGGCATGTGCGCGACCGCGCCGTGGCGGTGGACGCGTCAGGTGTCACCACGGCCGACGGCACGCGCGTGGACGCGGACTACGTCGTCCTCGCCACCGGTTCGTCGTACCCCTACCCGGCGAAGCCGGACACCGAGGACAGCGCCGACTCCGTGCTGCGACACGCGGAAACGCGGGCCGAACTCGCCGCCTCCTCCCGGGTGTTGCTGCTCGGGGCCGGTCCCGTCGGGCTGGAGCTGGCCGGGGAGATCACCGAGCGGTGGCCGCGGACGGAGGTGATCGTGGTCGACCCCGCCGAGGACGTGCTGGGCGGGCGCTATCTGCCCGAGCTGCGCGACGCGCTGCGTGAGCAACTGGCCCAGCGGGGAGTGCGGCTGGAGCTGGGCAGCGGGCTGACCGCACCGCCGTCGGCGCCCCTGGGGGTGCGCGAGCCGTTCTCGGTCACCACCGAGGCGGGCCTACGGATCGACGCGGACCTGTGGTTCCGCTGCTACGGCATGACGCCGCTCAGCGACATGCTGGCCGGTGAACTCGTCACCGCCCGGGGGCCGGACGGGCATGTGGCGGTCGACGAGCACCTGCGGGTGGCGGGCACGCCGAACGTGTTCGCCATCGGTGACGTCACGGCCGTGCCCGAGCCGAAGCGGTCCAAGGCGGCTACCGAACACGCCGTCACGGTCGCGGCCAACATCAGGGCGCTGGCCGCCGGGGGCACGGTGGAGCAGACCTACCGGCCGGGGCCGGACGCGGTGCTCGTGCCGCTGGGTTCGACCGGCGGCGCCTCGCAGGTACCGGGCCCCGACGGTCCGGTCGTGCTGGGCGCCGCGGAGACCTCCGGCTACAAGGGCGCCGACCTGATGCTCGGGCGGTTCGGCGAGCTGTTCGGCGCCCCCGCCTGACCTTTCCGGGCACCCGACCCCATGAGTCCCTTCCGTACGGAGGCCGGTTACGTCCGTTGTCATTTCCCACTGCCCCCACGGTTCCACCGGTCGCCGGCACAGTCGTGGTCCAGTGCCGCACAGCCGCGTCGGACGCGACCCACCGGCACGACGGAGCCTCAGGACAAGCGTCAGCATCCTGTGGAACGTGCGGACACGGCTTTCCGCTGTCGCCAAGCCTGCCTGTAGCCGCAGGTCAGGCGGCCCCGAAGAGTAACGCAACCATTCACCGGTTGAACGCGCGAAACAGGTCGAGCAGCAGGCGAGCGCCGATGACCCCCAGGTAGGCGGCTCTACTTCGCCGGTTCCAAGATCGCCACACACTCCACATGATGCGTCATCGGAAACAGATCGAACGCCCGCAGCGTCCGCACCCGGTAGCCGTTGTCGCGGAAGTAGCCCAGGTCGCGGGCGAGTGCGGCGGGGTCGCAGGCCACGTAGGCGATGCGGCGGGCGCCCAGGGTGGAGAGGTGCTGGACCGTGGAGCGGCCGGCGCCCGCGCGGGGCGGGTCGAGGACGATGAGGTCGGCCTCGGTGATGCCGGTGCGGGGCAGGACGGAGTCCACCTTGCCCTGCTCGATCCGCACCCGGGGGAAGTCCGCGAGGTTGTGCCGCGCGTCCTCCACCGCCCGCTTGCCGGACTCGATGCCCAGTACCGCGCCCTTCTCGCCCAGGCGGTCCGCGAGGGCGCCGGCGAAGAGGCCCACGCCGCAGTAGAGGTCGAGGGCCATCTCGCCCTTGCGCGGGAGGAGGCCCTGCATGACCGCCCTGACCAGGGTGTCGGCGGCCCTCGGGTGGACCTGCCAGAAGCCGCCGCTGCCGACGCGGTACGTGTGGTCGTCGGCCCGCTCGCGCACGAACGCGCGGCCGTGGACACGGTGGACGCCGCCGTCCTTCTCGTCGACGCGCATCACGGACACCGGCCGGTCCAGCTCGACGAGCGGCAGCCGGGCGCCGGGGCGGGGCTCCAGGATGACCATGCGGTCCTGCGAGCCCGTCGCGGCGATCGCGTCGACGGAGGCCATGCCCGACCAGTCCCGGTCCTCGATGCCGAGTTCGCTGACACCGGGCGCCGCGATCATGCAGTGGTCGATCGGCTCGACCTCGTGCGAGCGGTGGCGGCGCAGGCCGGCGTTGCCGTCCGCGTCGACCGCGTACTGCACGCGCGTGCGCCACTGGGGCACCTGGCCCGCCGGCAGCTTGTCGCCCTCGGCCGGCATGACGGTGCCGTCCCAGCCCGCCTCCTCCGGGGTGAGGCCCGCGAGCCGCTGGAGCTGCTCCGCGATGACCTCGCCCTTCAGCCGCCGCTGCGCACCCGGCTTGGCGTGCTGCCAGTCGCAGCCGCCGCAGCGGCCGGGGCCCGCGTAGGGACACGGCGCCTCGACGCGGTCCTTGGAGGCGTCCAGGATCTCCACCGCGTCGGCCCGCAGGAAGCGCGCGCCCTCCTCGCCCTCGGTCACCCGGGCCACGACCCGCTCGCCCGGCAGCGTGTGCCGGACGAACAGCACCTGGCCCTCGGCGGTCCGGGCGATGCAGTGGCCGCCGTGGGCGACGGGGCCGATCTCGACCTCGTACTCCTCGCCCACCAGCGACTTCTTCGGTTCTGCCTGCATGGTGGGGTGACTCCAAGATCGGGGGGACGCGGGCGGACACCGGCCCGCGCGGACAACAGCCGTCCAGTCTACGGGGTCCCGCGGCCCCCCTCCGTCACTCCTTTGCGCCCGCCCCGTCCCTGGGCCGCTCGGCGGGCCCCCGCCGCACCGCGCCCGGAGCGCTCCACTCCTGCCGCCTGCGCGCCCGGTCCCGGGCCACCTGGGAGGACTCCAGCTGGTAGGGCACCGAGGTCACCATCACGCCGGGCGTGAAGAGCAGCCGGCCCTTGAGCCGCAGCGCGCTCTGGTTGTGCAGCAGATGCTCGTACCAGTGACCGACCACGTACTCCGGGATGATCACCGACACCGCGTCGCGCGGGGACTCCTTGCGGAGGTTCTTGACGTACTCGATGATCGGCCGCGTGATCTCGCGGTACGGCGAGTCCAGCACCTTCAGCGGTACCTCGATGCCGCGCCGCTCCCACTCCGCCCGCAGCGCCTTGGTCTCCGCCGCGTCGACGCTGACGGTGAGCGCCTCCAGGGTGTCGGAGCGCATCAGCTTGGCGTAGGCCAGGGCCCGCAGGGTGGGACGGTGGATCTTGGAGACCAGGACCACGGAGTGCACGCGGGAGGGGCGCACGCTGTCGTCGGTGGGGCCGTCCACGGCGGAGATCTCATCGGCGACCCGGTCGTAGTGCTTACGGATCGCGGTCATCGTCGCGTAGAAGATGCACATGCCCAGCAGGGCGACCCAGGCGCCGTGGGTGAACTTGGTGACCAGCACGACCACCAGCACCAGGCCGGTGAAGAAGGCGCCGAAGGTGTTGATCGCGCGGGAACGGACCATGTGGCGGCGCTTGGCCGGGTCCTTCTCGACGGCCAGGTGCCGGTTCCAGTGCCGGACCATGCCGGTCTGGCTGAGGGTGAAGGACACGAACACGCCGACGATGTACAGCTGGATCAGCCGCGTGGAGTCGGCCCCGTAGATGACCACCAGCAGCGCCGCGGTGCCGGAGAGCAGCACGATGCCGTTGGAGAAGGCCAGCCGGTCGCCCCGGGTGTGCAACTGGCGGGGCAGATAGCGGTCCTGCGCGAGGATCGAGCCGAGCAGCGGGAAGCCGTTGTACGCCGTGTTCGCCGCGAGGAAGAGGACCAGGGCCGTCGCCGCCGCGAGGACGACGAACAGGAAGCTGCCCTTGCCGAACACCGCCTCGGCGACCTGGGAGATCACCGGGTTCTGGACGTAGCCGGAGCCGATGGGCACGCCGTGGCGCAGCAGGTCGGTCGCCGGGAACTCGGCCATGCGGACCTTGGTGGTCATGGCGAGCGCGATGATGCCGCAGAACATGGTCACCGCGAGGAGGCCCATCATGGCGAGCGTGGTGGCCGCGTTCTTGGACTTGGGCTTGCGGAAGGCGGGGACGCCGTTGGAGATGGCCTCCACGCCGGTGAGCGCGGCACAGCCGGAGGAGAACGCCCGCAGCAGCAGGAAGACCAGCGCGAAGCCCGCGAGGCCCTGGTGCTCCGCCCGGATGTGGAGGTCGGCCGTCGGCGCGCGCATGGTGTCCCCGAGGACCAGTCCCCGGAACGCGCCCCACGCGATCATGATGAAGACGCCGCCGACGAAGACATAGGTCGGGATGGCGAAGAGCTTGCCCGACTCCTTCACCCCGCGCAGGTTCATCACCGTCAGCAGGATGATCACGGCGGAGGCGCACAGCACCTTGTGCTCGACCACGAAGGGGACCGCCGAGCCGAGGTTCTCGATGCCGGAGGCGATCGACACGGCCACGGTCAGCACGTAGTCGACCAGCAGGGCGCTGGCGACGGTCAGTCCGGCTCTGGGGCCGAGGTTGGTGGTCGCCACCTCGTAGTCGCCGCCGCCGCTGGGATAGGCGTGCACGTTCTGCCGGTAGGAGGCGACCACCGTGAACATCAGCACGACGACCGCGACGGCGATCCAGGGGCTGAAGTGGTAGGCCGAGACACCCGCGATGGACAGGACCAGCAGAACCTCCCCCGGCGCGTAGGCGACGGAGGACAGCGGGTCGGAGGCGAAGACGGGGAGGGCGATGCGCTTCTGGAGAAGCGTCTCGCCCAGCCGATCACTGCGCAGTGCGCGCCCGATCAGAATCCGTTTGGGCACGTCGGTCAGTTTGGACACGAGAGAGGATCGTAAGGGTTCGAACAGGAACCCGCCCACCCGGTGGCCACGTTCTGCCTCACGAGTGAAATCGAGGGCCCCCGGAAGTGGGGTGTGCCGGGTGTGCGCGCCTGCGTGCCTAGATGTCAGCCCTGGGCCGTCATCGCACTTCGGAGGTCCCATGTCCGCCGCCCCCGAGCTGCTCGGAGCCGTACTCGCCCTGGCCGGCCTCGCCGTCCTCACCTGCCGCAGCGTGCGCAGCATCACTCGGCGCGCGGCTCCGGGGGTGACCGCGGTCACGGAACAGCACAGATGAACGCCGTCACGACAGGTTGACGCCGGGTAGTGCGCGCACGCGTGTGCAGCTTTGGGCCTCGGTCTGAGACCCTGATGCCGAGCAGCAACTTTTGGACACCGGAAGGACGGTCGTGCACATCGTCATCATGGGCTGCGGCAGAGTGGGTTCCGCTCTCGCCCAGACCCTGGAGCAACAGGGCCACACGGTCGCGGTGATCGACCGGGACCCCACCGCCTTCCGTCGGCTGGGGCCGGGATTCGGCGGCCGCCGGGTCACCGGTGTCGGCTTCGACCAGGACACTCTGCGCGAGGCAGGCATCGAGGAGGCGGGCGCCTTCGCCGCGGTCTCCAGCGGTGACAACTCCAACATCATCTCCGCCCGGGTGGCCCGCGAGATGTTCGGCGTGGAGAACGTGGCCGCCCGGATCTACGACCCGCGCCGTGCCGAGGTGTACCAGCGCCTGGGCATCCCGACCGTCGCCACGGTCCGCTGGACCGCCGACCAGATGCTGCGCCGGCTGCTGCCCTCGGGCGCCGAGCCGCTGTGGCGCGATCCCACCGGCGGGGTGCAGCTCGCCGAGGTGCACGCCTCCGCGAAGTGGGTCGGCCACAAGATCAGCAAGCTCCAGGAGGAGACGGGCGTCCGCGTGGCGTTCCTGACCCGGCTGGGCGAGGCCGTGCTGCCCACGTCGCAGACGGTCCTCCAGGAAGGCGACCTGGTGCACGTGATGATGCGGACGGACGAGGTCGAGAAGGTCGAGGCGGCGTTCGCCGAGGGCCCCGAAGAGGAGGGCGGTCACTGATGAGGGTCGCCATTGCCGGAGCCGGGGCGGTCGGCCGCTCGATCGCTGCGGAACTGCTGGAGAACGGCCACGAGATCCTGCTGATCGACAAGGCGCCGACCGCCATCTCGGTGGAGCGGGTGCCGCAGGCGGAGTGGCTGCTGGCCGACGCCTGTGAGATCACGGCCCTGGACGAGGCCGCGCTCCAGCGCTGCAACGTCGTGATCGCCGCGACCGGCGACGACAAGGTCAACCTGGTCGTCTCGCTGCTCGCCAAGACGGAGTACGGCGTCCCGCGCGTCGTCGCCCGGGTGAACAACCCCAAGAACGAGTGGCTCTTCAACGAGTCCTGGGGCGTGGACGTGGCCGTCTCCACCCCTCGTCTGATGTCCGCCCTGGTCGAGGAGGCGGTGAGCGTCGGCGATCTGGTCCGGCTGCTGCGCTTCAGCCACGGCGACGCCAACCTGGTGGAGCTGACCCTGCCCGAGGAGTCGGCGCTGGCCGGCACCCAGGTCGGGGACGTGGAGTGGCCCCAGGACACCAGCCTGGTCACCATCATCCGGGGCACCCGCGTGCTGACGCCGTCCAAGGAGGACTCCCTGGAGGCGGGCGACGAACTCCTCTTCGTGGCCGCGCAGGCCCGCGAGGAGCAGCTGGAGGACCTGCTGTCGGTGCGCCGCGACACCGCCTGAGCCCGGACACACGAGGAGAGCGCCCGCGGATGTCCGCGGGCGCTCTCCTCGTGCG
>NZ_JBHXLV010000228.1:0-10386 GCF_042721685.1 Streptomyces sp. NPDC058459
GGTCTGGCCCGGAGTCTGCCCGAGTACATGGTGCCGCTGGTGGCCGTCGTGGACGCGCTGCCCGTCACGCCGAACGGCAAGCTCGACCGCCGGGCCCTGCCCGCGCCGGCCGCCGCGCCGACCGGGCACGAACCGCCGGACGGCGAGATCGAGGAGCTGGTGGCGGCCGTGTGGAGCGCGGTCCTCGGTGTCGAGGGCGTCGGACGCCACGACGACTTCTTCGCCCTCGGCGGTCACTCGCTGAGCGCCACCAGGGTCGCGGCGCGGCTGCGCCGGTCGCTGGCCTTCGAGCTGCCCCTGCACACCCTGTTCGAGCAGCGGACCGTCGCCGCGCTCGCCGCGGCGGTCGAGACCGCCCTCCTCGCCGACATAGCCGCCTCGACACCGGACGACGCGCTGCCCCCCGCGTCCGCGACACCCCCGGTGCGTCCGACACCCCCCACGTCGAGCCCGTCCCACACGGCTTCCGTGGCCCACGCTTCGCAGGGAGAGACCTCGTGACCATCCAGGAGAGCACGCCGGGCGCCACCGACAGCCGGCTGGCCGCCGCCCGGGAGCTGATGCGCAGCCGGGTGCGGTCGGCCCTGGCCGACGCGTCGGCGGGCACGGGCGGCACGCCCGATCGCACCGCGCCCTCGCCGGCGGCTCCCGCGGCTTCCGCGGCGCCGCACGCCCCCGCACCGCTCGTCGCCTCGTTCGCCCAGGAGCGCATGTGGCTGGTGGACCGGATGCGGGGCGGCGCGTCCGGCTACGCGATACCCGAGGTCGTCAGGCTCCGCGGCCCGCTGCGCCGGGATCTGCTGCGGCGGAGTCTGACCGCCGTCGTCGGACGTCACGCACCGCTGCGGACGGTGTTCGAGGAGCGGGACGGTCGACCGGTCCCGGTCGTGCTGCCCGCCCCCGACGAGGTGCCACTCGCGCTGCTCGACCTCGGCACGGCCGGCGCGACCACGGCGGGTGCCGGCGCTCCCGAGGCGGACGCCGAGCTGCGGGCGCTGGAGCTGGCCCGGGAGGAGGCCCGCAGGCCCTTCGACCTGACCGCCGGGCCGCTGCTGCGCGCCCTGCTGATCCGCCTCGGCGCGGACGACCACGTGCTGGTGCTGGTGGTGCACCACATCGCCACCGACGGCTGGTCCATGTCCCTGCTGTGGCAGGAGCTGTCCGAGGGCTACGCCGCCCTGCTGCGGGACGTGCCGCCGCGCGTCCCCGACCTGCCGGTCACCTACCAGGACCACGCCCGCGGCGAGCGGGAGCGCCTGGCGAGCGGCGCCATGGACGCCGGGCTGCGGCACTGGGAGGAGCGGCTGTCCGGTCTGGACCCGCTGGAGCTGCCGGCGGACCGGCCGCGGCCCACCCGTCGCAGCGGCGGGGGGCACAGTCTCCCGTTCACCCTCGACCAGCAGCTCACCGACCAGCTGCGCCGGCTGGCCGAGGCTCGTGGGGTCACCCTGTTCATGACGCTGCTCGCCGCCTTCCAGGCAGTCCTGGCTCGCGTGTCGGGTCGTACGGACATCGCCGTCGGCACGCCGGTCGCGAACCGCGACCGGGTCGAACTGGAGCCGCTGATCGGCTTCTTCGTCAACACCCTGGTACTGCGCACCGACCTGTCGGGCGACATCGGCTTCCGGGAGCTGCTGGGCCGCGTCCGACGGGTGTCACTGGAGGCGTACGACCATCAGGAGGTGCCGTTCGACCGGCTGGTGGAGCGCCTGCGCCCGGAGCGGTCCGGTGACATGAACCCGTTGGTGCAGGTCATGTTCGCCGCGGCGAGCGAGGAGACCGCGGCGCTGCGCCTGCCGGGGGTGGCCGTCGAGACCGTGGCGTGCGACTTCGGCGCCTCGCTGTTCGACCTGAACGTGTTCGTCTCCGAGGGAGCCGACCGCTGCACCGGCTCGCTGGTCGTCGACAGCGACCTCTTCGACCCGGCCACCGCCGAACTGCTGCTCGGCCACTATCTGGACCTGCTGTCGGCGGTCGTGGAGGCCCCCGAGCGCCCGCTCGCGGAGCTGCTGCCCGGCGACGAGTCCGCCGCCCGTCTCGTCGCCGCGGGTCACGGGCCGGTGCGCGAGGACCTGGCGCCGGCCGCGCCGGCCGAGCTGTTCGCCGAGCAGGTCCGGCGCTCCCCCGGGGCGACGGCTGTGGTCTGCGGCGACGACCGGCTCACCTACGCCGAACTCGACGCCCGCTCGGACGCCTTGGCGTCCCGGCTGCGGGCGGACGGGGTGGACCGCGAGACGCCCGTGGCGCTGTTGATGGACCGCTCGGTGCACGTACCGGTCGCCATGCTGGCCGTGCTCAAGGCGGGCGGCGCGTACGTACCGCTCAACCCGGCGTTCCCCGTACCGCGGCTGCACTGGATGCTGGAGCACACCGGTGTGCGCCTCATGCTCACCGACGCCGCCCTGGCCTGCCACGAGGCCGTCGCGGGGTCACCCGTGCCGATGCTCGACGCCACCGAGGACCCCGCGCCCGGAACGGACGGCACCACCTGGACCGGGACGGTGGCGCACACACCCGTCCGGCCGGCCGGTGTGCTCTGCGCACCCGACCAGCTCGCCTACGTCATGTACACCTCCGGCTCGACGGGTGAGCCCAAGGGCATCGGCGTGACCCAGGGGAACATCGCGGCCCTCGCGCGGGACTCCGCCTTCGGCGGGGCCCACCGCCGGGTCCTCGCCCATGCGCCGCTCGCCTTCGACGCCTCCACGTACGAGATGTGGACGCCGCTGCTGACCGGCGGCACCGTGGTCCTGGCACCGCCTGGGCGGATCGGCGCCGACACGCTGGCCCGGCTGGTGCGCGAGCACCGGATCACCGCGCTGTTCCTGACCGCCGCTCTCTTCGACGTCGTCGTAGAGGAGCGCGTGGAACTGCTCACGGAGCTGCGCGAGGTGTGGACCGGCGGTGAGGCCGCGAATCCCGTGTCCTTCCGGCGGGCCCTGGAGGCCGCTCCGGGCACGGTGCTGGTGAACGGCTACGGTCCCACCGAGACCACCACGTTCGCCACGGCCTACCGGCTGGACGGCGGGGACGGCAGCGCGGTGGAGGGCCGGGTGCCGATCGGCTCGGCGCTGGACGACACCCGGCTGTACGTGCTCGACGAGCGCGGGCGTCCGGTGCCGGAGGGCGCGGTCGGCGAGCTATGCGTGGGCGGCACCGGCGTCGCCCGCGGTTACGTCGGCCGGCCGGGCCTGACGGCGGACAGGTTCGCCGTCGACCCCTACGGTCCGCCCGGGGCCCGGATGTACCGCACCGGGGACCTGGCCAGGCGGCGTCCGGACGGCACCGTCGACTACCTGGGCCGCGCCGACCAGCAGGTGAAGATCCGCGGATTCCGCATCGAGCCCGGTGAGATCGAGGCCGAGCTGATCCGGTGCCCGGCTGTGAGCCGCGCAGCCGTGGTGGTCCGCGAGGAGACGCCGGGTGAACCGTGCCTGGTCGCCTATGTGGTGGCCACGCCCGGCGCGGACGCCGTCCCCGAGGAGCTGCGCCGCGCGCTCGCCCGGCGGCTGCCCGCGTACATGCTGCCCACCGCGATCGTGCCGCTGCCTCGGTTGCCGCTGACGCCCAACGGCAAGCTCGACCGGCGCGCCCTGCCCTCGCCCGGTGAGCACGGCCCGCGCAGGGCCGAGTTCGCGGAGCCGCGCACGGAGAGCGAACAGCTCGCCGCCGCGGTGTGGGGCGAGGTGCTGGGCACCGGTCGCGTCGGCCGGCACGACGACTTCTTCGCCCTCGGCGGGCACTCCCTGCGCGCCACCCGGGCGGTGTCGCGCCTGGGCGTGCGGCTGGGTGCGGAGGTGCCGCTGCGGCTGTTGTTCGAGCACCCGGTGCTGGAGCGGTTCGCCGCCGCGCTGGACGCGTTGCGGCTCGACACCCAGGGCACCGTCGCCGAGCGGGTCGGGCCGCGTCCCACCGGGAGCCCCGCGCCGCTGTCCTTCGCTCAGCAGCGCCTGTGGTTCGTGGACCAGCTCCAGCCGGGCCGCCCGGACTACAACATCCCGGTCGCCGTGCGTCTGGAGGGGGCCCTCGACACGGCCGCCCTGCTGGACGCGCTGCGCGCCGTGGTCACGCGGCACGAGGTGCTGCGTTCGCGGCTGGTCGAAGGTGCGGACGGTCCCGTACAGCTGGTGGAGCCGGCCGAGGTGTTCGCACCGCTCCACACGGATCTCGGTGCGCTGCCGGCCGAGGAGGCCCGGTCGCGGGCCCTCGGTCTGGCGCACGCGGACGCCGCCGCACCCTTCGATCTGACCCGGGCTCCGCTGCTACGGGCCCGTCTGGTGCGTGTCGGCGCCGAGGAGCACCTCCTCGTCCTCGTCCTGCACCACACCGTGGCCGACGGCTGGTCGATGCCCGTGCTGTGGCGGGAGCTGTCGGAGGGCTACGCGGCCCTGCGGAGCGGTCGCCGCCCCGAACAGCCCGCCCTGCCGGTCCAGTACGGCGACTACGCGCACTGGCAGCAGCGCCGGCTGGCGGAGGGCGCGGCCGACCGGGGCATCGCTCACTGGCTGGAGCGGCTCGCGGATCTGCCCGCGCTGGAACTGCCCACGGACCGGCCGCGGCCGCACACGCGCTCCGGCGCGGGCGGGACGCTGACGTTCGAGCTGGGGCCGGAGCTGGCCGGGCGGCTGGGCGCTCTCGCCCGGGACCGGGGAGCGACGCTCTTCATGGTGCTGCTCGCCGGCTTCCAGGCCCTCCTGGTCCGGTGGACGGGGCAGCACGACCTGGCCGTCGGTTCTCCGGTGGCGGGCCGGGACCGCACCGAGCTGGAGCCGCTCATCGGGTTCTTCGTGAACACGCTGGTGCTGCGCACCGATCTGTCCGGCGACCCGACCTTCGCCGAGGCCGTGAGCCGGGTCCGGGAGACGGCGCTGGCGGCGTTCGAGCACAGGGACGTGCCCTTCGACCGCCTGGTGGAGGAGCTGCGCCCGGAGCGCGACCTGAGCCGCAACCCGCTCTTCGACGTCCTTTTCCAGCTGCACCCCGAACAGTTGGACACCCTGCCCCTGGAGGGCCTGCGCACCGCCTCGCTGGACACCGCGAACGGCACCGCCAAGTTCGACCTGAGCCTCGCCCTCACCGAGCACCCGGCCGGCCTGACGGGCACTCTGAGCTACGCCTCGGACCTGTTCGACCACGCCACGATGGAACGGTTCGCCGGGCACTACACGCGTCTGCTGCGCTCCGCCACGACCGGCCCGGATGTGCCGCTGTCCCGACTTGAGGTGCTGTCGGCGGCGGAGCGCGCCGCACTCCTCGGCGCGGACACGCCCGGCGAGCGAGTGCTGCCCGGCCGAGCGGGGACTCTGCACGCCTTGGTCGAGGAGCAGACCCGCCGCCGGCCCGATGCGGTAGCGGTGACCTGCGCGGGGCGCTCCCTCACGTACGGCGAGCTGGACGCCGCCGCCAACCGGCTCGCCCGGCGGCTGCGGCAGCTGGGCGTCGGCGCGGGGTCGACGGCCGCCGTCATGACCGGACGCGCCACCCGGACGGTCGTCGCCGTCCTGGCCGTCCTCAAGGCCGGCGCGGCGTACGTGCCGGTGGACCCCGGTCAGCCGGCCGAGCGCGTCCGCACGGTCCTCGCCGACAGCGCCGCGCGGGTGGCGTTGGCGGACGGGTCGTCGGCCGGGACCGACGGGCTCTTCGACGGGGTGACGCTGCTGGACCTGGACCGGGAGCAGCCGCTGATCGACACTCTGCCGTCGACGCCGCCGCCCGCCGAGGCCGGCCCCGACGACCTCGCCTATCTGCTCTACACCTCGGGCTCCACCGGCCGTCCGAAGGGCGTCGCGGTGCCGCACGCCGCGATCACGGGCTATCTGGCCGCGCTCACCGGCACGTTCCGGCTCGGCGAGGAGGACACCGTCCTCGCGCGGACCGCCCTCACCTTCGACCCGTCGGTGCGCGACCTGTTCGCCCCCCTGACGACGGGCGGCCGCGTCGTGCTGGCCACCGGCGAGGAGGCGGACGACCCCGACGCCCTGGCCTGCCTGCTGCACACCGAGCGGATCACCGCGGTCCTGTCCGTCGTGCCGTCCATGCTCGCCCTCGTCGTGGCCGCGTCGCCGGGCCCGTCCGCGGACCTGCGCCTGGTGCTGACGACCGGCGAGGCGCTCACCGCACCGCTCGCCGACGCGGCGCGGACGCTGGGCCGGCGGGACCGGCTGCGGCTGGTCAACCAGTACGGTCCCACCGAGTGCACCAACACCACGACCTACCACGTCGTCTCGGACGAGGACGTGGCGCGCGGGCGCGTCCCGATCGGCAGGCCGCTGCCCGGCGCACGGGTGCGTGTCCTGGGTCCGCGCATGGAACTGCTGCCGGCGGGCGCCGTCGGGGAGTTGTACATCGCCGGGCGGGGTGTGGCCCGCGGCTACCTCGGCGACCCCCGGCGCACCGCGTCGGCCTACCTGGCCGACCCCTACGGTCCCCCGGGCAGCCGCATGTACCGGACCGGTGACCTGGCCCGGCTGCGGGCGGACGGGGTGCTGGAGTTCCACGGCCGGCGCGACAACCAGGTGAAGGTGCGCGGGCACCGGGTGGAGCTGGGCGAGGTCGAGGCCGCGGTGCAGCGGCACCCGGCGGTGGCCCGCACGGCGGTGGTCGCGCACGGCACCGGCGCCGACCGTGCGCTGGTCGCCTACGTGGAGTGGGGCGCGCAGGGAGCGCCGCACGGCGGGCCGGCGGAGGTGCTGGACACCGTGCGCTCGGTACTGCCGGCGGCGCTGGTGCCGTCGTCGGTGATGGTCCTGGACTCGCTGCCGCTGACGCCCAACGGAAAGACGGACCGCAAGGCGCTGCCCGCTCCCGCGCCCGCCGGGGGCGGTGCGGGCCGGCCGCACCTCGCGCCCCGGACGGCGCTGGAGCGTACGGTCGTCCAGGTCTGGGAGGAGATCCTCGGGGACGGCCCCATCGGTCTCCGGGACCACTTCTTCGAGCGGGGCGGGCACTCCCTGAGGGCCACGCGGGTGGTGTCGCGGCTGCGCCGGTTGCTGGGTCTGGACGTGCCGATGCGGTCCCTGTTCCGCCACCCGGTCGCCGAGGACTTCGCCCGCGCCCTCGCCTCCCTCGGCGCGGACCAGGAGCCGGGTATCCCGGTGCTGCCGCCAGGGCCGTCGCCGCTCTCCTTCGGCCAGCAGCGGCTGTGGCTGCTGGACCGTCTGCAACCGGGCCGCCCGGACTACAACATGCCCGGCGCGACGCGGCTGACGGGTGCCCTCGACGTGTCCGCAGCCCTGGACGCCCTGCGGGACGTCGTGGCCCGGCACGAGGTGCTGCGATCCCGTGTCGAGGAGGGTGGTCCCGGCGGGTCCGCCCGACTGGTGACCGAACCGGCAGGCGTGTTCGAACCGGTCTTCACGGACCTGTCCGACGACCACGCCGAGGCGGCGGTCCGCCGGGCCATGGAGCTGGCCGGCGCGGACGCCGTACTGCCCTTCGACCTGACCCGCGCGCCGCTGATCCGCGCCCGGCTGATCCGCACCGCGCCACGCGAGCACCTGCTCGTGGTCGTCGCCCACCACGCCGCGTTCGACGGGTGGTCGGCCGGAGTGTTCTGGCGGGACTTCTTCGCCGCCTATCGCGCGCGGACCGGGGAGAGCGCGGAGGAGCCTCCGGCCCTCACGGTCTCCTACCGCGACTTCGCCGCCTGGCAGCGTGACCGGCTCAGCGGCGAGCTGCTGGAGCGGCGGCTCGCGTACTGGCGGGAACGGCTGGCGGGGCTCGCTCCGCTCGAACTCCCCACGGACCGCCCGCGTCCGGCCATCGCCTCGGGGCGGGGCGACCGGTACTCCTTCACCGTTCCCGCCCCCCTCGTGGAGCGGCTGCGCGCGCTGGGCCGGGACCGCGAGGCGACCCTCTTCATGGTGCTGCTGGCCGGCGTCCAGACCCTGTTGGGGCGTTGGGCGGGCACGCACGATGTGGCCGTCGGTTCGCCCGTCGCGGGCCGGGACCGGGCTGAGCTCGAGCCGCTGGTGGGCTTCTTCGTCAACAACCTCGTCCTGCGCGGGGACCTCTCCGACGACCCGGCCTTCACCGGCCTCGTGGACCGGGCGCGGGACACGGCGCTGGAGGCGTACGCCCACCAGGAGGTGCCGTTCGAGCGGCTGGTGGAGGAGCTGCGCCCGGAGCGCGACCTGAGCCGCAACCCGCTGTTCCAGGTGATGCTGGTCCTCAACGAGGAGCCCGCACCGCCGGCCGTGCCTGCGGCGATCACCGCCGAGCCGTGCGAACTGGCGGGCGCTGCCTCGAAGTTCGACCTGTCGCTGTACTTCACCGAGGAAGCGGGTGAGTTGCACGGCGAGGCCGTGTTCGCCACCGACCTCTTCGACCGGCCGAGTGTGGCCCGGATGACGGCGGCCCTTCTGGAGCTGCTGTCCGCGGCCGTGGTGGCACCGGAGACCCGCGTCGGTTCCCTCGCGCTGCTCCCGGCGGGCGGGGAACGGGAGTCAGCCACCCGGTGGAACGACACCGCCGAGGAGGTCCCGGACACGCCGTTGCACGAGCGCGTCCGGGAGCAGACCGTCCGGACACCGGACGCGGTGGCCGTGGACGACGGCCACCGACGGCTCGTCTACGCGAGCCTGTGGGACCTCTCCGGCCGGGTCGCCGGCCGGCTGGCCGCGCTCGGCGCGGGCCCCGGCGCGGCGGTCGCCGTGAGCGTCGACCGGTCCGTGCTGCTGCCGGTCGCTCTGCTGGGCGTGTTGCGCAGCGGCGCACGGTACGTTCCGGTCGACCCGGGATATCCCGCCGAGCGGATCGGGCACATGCTGTCGGACAGCGGCGCGCGCCTGCTGATCGCCTCGGACGGCCCCGGCGGAACACCGCCGGTCCCGGGTGGGGTGCGGGTGCTGGACATCGCCGACCTGGTCGGCGACGGTGCGGCCGCCCCGGAGGCGCAGCCGGGCGCCGTGCACCCGGAGGACCTGGCGTACGTGCTGTACACGTCCGGTTCCACCGGCCGGCCCAAGGGTGTGATGGTGTCGCACCGGGCGCTGGCCAACTTCACGCACGACATGGTGCGCAGGGTCGGGACAGGGCCCGGCGACATCGTCGCCGCCGTCACCACCGCGTCCTTCGACATCGCCGTGCTGGAGCTGCTGGTGCCGCTGACCTGCGGGGCGCGGGTGCGGGTCGTGGACCGTGAGACCGCCAGGGACGGCAGGCTGCTGGCCAAGGAGCTGGACTCGGCCGGGGCGACGGTCGTCCAGGCCACGCCGGCCACCTGGCACCAGCTGATGGCGGCCGGCTGGCAGAACCCGCTGGTCCGCGCGCTGTGCGGCGGCGAGGCACTGCCGACGGCGCTCGCCGAGCGGATGCGCGCGGCCCTGGGCGTCGTCTGGAACGTGTACGGGCCGACGGAGACCACCGTCTGGTCGACGGCGCACCGGCTCTCCCCCGAGGACCGCGGCGGACCGGCGCCGATCGGCGGGGCGCTCGCCAACACCCGGCTGCACGTGCTCGACGACCGGCTGCGGCCGCTGCCGGTGGGAGTCTTCGGCGAGCTGTACATCGGCGGGGACGGACTCGCCCGCGGCTACCACGGTCGCCCCGCTCTGACCGCGGAGCGGTTCGTCGCCGACCCCTTCGACGACGGCGGCCGGCTCTATCGCACGGGTGACCTGGTGCGCAGGCTGCCCGACGGCGGCCTGGAGTACCGGGGCCGGGCGGACGGACAGGTCAAGCTGCGCGGTCACCGCATCGAGCTGGGCGAGATCGAGGCGGCGCTCGCCCGCCGCCCCGAGGTCGCCGCGGCTGCCGCCGCGGTGCACGGGAGCGGTGTGGACGCGGTCCTCGTCGGCTATGTGATCTGGCGGGACGCGGACGGCGACCCGGCAAGGCTGCGCGACATCCTGCGGCAGGAGCTGCCGGCCCCGATGGTACCCGGCGTGCTCACCACGCTGGAACGGCTGCCCCTCACCCCGAACGGAAAGCTCGACCGCCGGGCCCTGCCCGCTCCGGCGCCGGGGGCCGACCGCGCCCGGGACACGCCTCGGGTGGCTCCGCGCGACGCGACCGAGCTGCGGATGGCCCGGCTGTGGGAGAGAGTGCTCGGCACCGGCCCGGTCGGCGTCAGGGACGACTTCTTCGCCATGGGCGGCCACTCCCTGAAGGCGTTCGAGCTGATGTCGGCCGTGGGCGGGGAGTTCGGGGTGGAACTCCCCCTGAACCTGATCTTCCGCAGGCCGACGGTCGAGCTGCTCTGCGAGGCGCTGCCGGAGGCCGCCGCCGCGTCCGGCCGGCTGCTGGTGCCGCTCTCCGACGGCGACGGCGACCGTCCCCCGCTGATCCTGTTCCATCCGCGCGCCGGCGAAGTCGTCTGCTACCTGGACCTCGTCCGGGAACTGGCGGAGACCTCCGACGGCTCCCGGCGGGTGCTCGGCGTGGAGG
>NZ_JBHXLV010000229.1:0-10285 GCF_042721685.1 Streptomyces sp. NPDC058459
GCGGCGGATCGCCGGCCGCGGGACGGCCGGGCTCGCGGACTCCCCTGCCGAGCGCGTCCGCGCCCGGCACGGTGCGCGGCCCCACGCGCTCGCCGACCGTATGCCCCGGGCCGCCGCCGAGGACGGCGTGGCCGGCGCGGACTTTCACCACGCCGAGGCGGCCGCGGGGGAAGCGGACCGGCGTCCCGTCCACCCACTCGGTCAGGCGGTCTAGTGGGGCCGGGCGAGGGGGGTCCGAGGCCGTCGCTGCGCGTGGCGGTCCTGCTGCTGGTCGCGGCCGCCGGTGGAGTGGAGACCGTCTCGTTCCTCGGACTGGAGCACGTGTTCGCCGGTGTCATGACGAGCAATTTCGCCCTGCTCGGTATGGCCGTAGGCCGCGGGAAGGCGGTCGGCGTGACCGCCACCGCACTCGCGCTGGCCGGCTTCGGGGCAGGCCTGACGATCGCCGCGCTGTACACGCGCGGCACAGCCCCGGCCGCAGTCTCCTGGCCCCGCCGGGTACTGGTCGTGCTGGTCGTGGAGACGGCTCTGCTCGGCGCCGGCGCGCTGGCCTGGGGCCTGACGGACGGCAGGCCCGGTGAGGCGCTCCGCGACGTGCTGCAATGCGGAGTGGCACTGGCCATGGGGATGCAGTCGGCGGCCATGGTGGCGGCCGGCAAGACGGCGTCTCCTACCACCTACCTCACCGGAACCCTGGCGACCTACGTCGTCAAGGGTCTGGGCGGCGGGAAACAGGGGCTCTGGGTACCGCTTCGGATCGGTGCCCTGATCGCCGGTGCGGCGCTTACCGCCGCGTTGCTGAGTGAGGCCCGCGGCTGGGCGCTGGGACCACCGGTGCTCCTGTTGGTGTGTGCGTCGACTGCGGCACGCCTGCCCCTGAGGAAGACCCGCGATGAGGAGCCTAGACGGCGGAGCCGATGCCGACCATGGTCGTGGGGTCCACGATCCGGTCGAAGTCCTCGGCACTGACGTACCCCGTGGCCAGAGCCGCTTCTCGGAGCGTGGTGCCCTCGTCGTCCGCCTTGTGGGCGATGGCGGAGGCTTTGTCGTAGCCGATCGCCGGAGAGAGCGCGGTCACCAGCATCAACGACCCCTCGACGTAGTCCTCGACCCGGCGCTGGTCGAGTTCGACGCCCTCGACGCAGTATTCCCGGAACTTGTCGCAGGCGTCCCCGAGGATGCTCGTCATGTGCAGGAAGTTGTCGATGATGACGGGCCGCATCGCGTTCAGCTCGAAGTTGCCCTGGGAGCCCGCGAAGGCGATGGCCTGATCCTCCGAGAGAACCTGGATGCACACCATGACCATGGCCTCGCACTGGGTCGGATTGACCTTGCCCGGCATGATCGAGGAACCTGGTTCGTTGGCCGGCAGAATGAGTTCGCTCAGTCCGCAACGAGGTCCGGAAGCCAGCCAGCGGATGTCGTTGGCGATCTTCATCAGGGGGACCGCGAGCGCGCGCACCCCGGCGGAGGCACCCACCATGGCGTCGAGCCCGCCCTGGGCGGCGAACTTGTTCGCGGCCGTGGTGAAGGAGTACCCGGTGCGGTGGGCGATCTCCGCCGCGACCTCCTCGGCGAAGCCGTCCGGGGCGTTGAGGCCGGTTCCGACCGCGGTCCCGCCCATGGCGATCTCCAGCAGTCCTTCCGCGGCGCGCTCGGTGCGGTCGTACGCCTGCTCCAACTGTCGTGCGTAGCCGGACCATTCCTGCCCCACGGTGAGCGGGACGGCGTCCTCCAGGTGGGTGCGGCCGATCTTCACGACGTCGTGCCACCGCTCCGCCCTGTCGGCGATGGTCTTCCGCAACGCGCGCACGCTGGGCAGCAGGTGCTCCTGAACGGCTCTCACCGCCGCGATGTGCATGGCGGTCGGGAAGGTGTCGTTGGAGGACTGGCCCATGTTGACATGGTCGTTGGGGTGGACCGGCGTCTTGGTGCCGAGTTCGCCGCCGACGAGCTGGATCGCACGGTTGCTGATCACCTCGTTGGTGTTCATGTTGGACTGCGTGCCCGAGCCCGTCTGCCACACGTAGAGCGGGAAGTGGTCGTCCAGGGCGCCGGAGATGACCTCGTCGGCGACCCGCTCGATGAGCTCGGCCTTCCACGCGGGCAGGCGTCCCGCCCGGCCGTTGACGACGGCGGCCGCCCGCTTGACCTGACCGTAGGCATGGTAGACAGCCTTCGGCATACGGTCGTCGCCGATGGAGAAGTGGATCAGCGAGCGCTGGGTCTGAGCACCCCAGTACCGGTCGGCGGGCACGTCGACGGCTCCCATGGAGTCCGTCTCCCGCCGGGTGCCGGTCGCGGTGATGCCGATCGGCACGTCATGCATCTCGGGAGCGGTCCTGTCCGGGTCGCTGGAGGTCATGCGCTGCCCTCCTCGACCGGCTGGTAGACGGGTTCCCACATTCGCTCGCGGACGGCGCGTTCGGGGTCGGCGCGATGCTGGGCGGCGATCCCCTCCGCCATGGCGGCCTCGACGACGGCGGTGGCGGTGCGGGCGGACGACTCCCACAGGTCCTCGACCGGCGGCAGCAACGACGCGCCGGGCCCGGTGGGGTCGACCTGGTCGGCGACGGCCTGCGCCGCGGCCCGCAGCATGCCGTCGGTGACATGGCCGGCGCCCGCGACGATGGTGCCGAGACCGAGGCCCGGGTAGAGCAGCGCGTTGTTGGCCTGACCGATGCGGTACTCGACGTCCTCGAAGGACACCGGGTCCACCGGGATGCCGGTCGCGATCAGCGCCTTGCCACCGGTCCACTTGACGATGTCGGCCGGCATGGCCTCGATCTGTGAGGTCGGGTTGGACAGCGGCAGGATGATCGGGCGCTCGCAGGAGGCGGCCATCGCCTCGACGACATCGCGGGTGAACGCGCCGGGCACCGTGGAAGTGCCCAGCAGAATCGTCGGCTCCACCCGGCGCACGGTCTCCACGAGCGAGATGCCGTCCCCGTCGCGACTCCAGCCCCGGGTCTCGGCGGGGTCGCGGGCGTAGCCCTGCTGGAAGTCGCGCAAGTCCGTCATGTCCCGGGTCAGCAAGCCCTGCTTGTCGATCAGCCATATCCGGGAGTCCGCGTCCTCCTTGCCGGCACCGTCACGCATCATGGCGTCGCGGAGGTGGTCGGCGATCCCGACACCGGCCGTGCCGGAGCCGTACACGACCAGCTTCTGCTCGCGCATGGGCACGCCGCTGACCTTCACCGCCGACAGGACAGCGGCCAGGGCGATGGCGCCGGTGCCCTGGACGTCGTCATTGAAGATGCGGTAGTCGTCGCGGTAGGTGTCCAGGATGCGGCGGGCGTTGCTCGGGCCGAAGTCCTCGAAGTGCAGCAGGGCGTGCGGGAAGCGGGCGGACGCGGTGCGCAGGTACTTCTCGATGAAGGCGTCGTAGGACGCGCCGCGCACGCGGGGGAAGCGGTTGCCCAGGTAGAGGGGGTCGTCCAGCAGGCTCTGGCGGTCGGTACCGACGTCCAGGGACACGGCGATCACCCGGCTGGGGTCGATCCCGGCGGCGGCGGTGTAGACGGCCAGCTTGCCGACGGCGATCTGCACACCACCCACGCCCCAGTCCCCGATACCGAGGATCTCCTCCGCGTCCGAGCAGACGATCAGGTCGACGTCGTTGGAGCCGAGGCCCAGCGTGTCGAATGCCCGGTCCATGTCGTCGGGGCGGTCGATGGACAGGAACAGGCCACGGGGGCTGCGGTACTCCTGCGAGTACTTCTGGATGGCCAGGCCCACGGTGGGGTCGTAAACGATCGGCAGCAGTTCGGGCAGGTGCTCGCGCAGCACCTTGAAGTAGAGGATCTCGTTGCGGTCGTGCAGTTCTTCGAGGTAGACGTTCTTGGCGAGGTCATCACCGGCCGCCTGCATCTGCCGGAACGCGCGCCCCGCCTGCTGTTCCAGGGTCAGTACGGCCGCCGGCAGGCGCCCTGTCAGGCCCTGCGCGTCGCGTTCCTCCTGTGTGAACGCCACTCCGTGGTTGAGGAGCGGGTTCGTCAGAATGTCCGGAATGGCCGGGCTGTTCTCGCCGCGCTGTGACATGTCCAACTCCCTTGGCTCGGCAGCGATGCCGCCAGGGCGGAACCGGCGTACCCGGCTGACGGCGCGTCCCTCATTCAGCGTAGACAGTTGGGCGCGTCTCGCACCTTGGGGATTATGGCTGTCCCTACCGTGATGTTTCGTGCGGACCGTGTGGGCGGCCTGTCCCGGCCGGGACAGGGTTGAGGCATGCACGTTTCTGATACACGGCGGGCTTCTGTCCTGGCCGAAGTGGGGTCCTTCGCCTTTCGGCGGCGATGGTGGGTCATCGCCTGCTGGGTCCTGTTGCTGGTGGCGATTCCGGTCTCGGCGACCGTCGGCCTCCAGCTGAGAGGTCCGGGGCTGGCGAAGCAGTACTCGGCAGGTGAGGGCGACGCTCAGAAGGCGACCGAGCTGCTCCAACAGCGATTCCCGGCGCGGGCCGGGGACGGTGCCCAGATCGTCCTGGCAGGGCCGGACCTGACCCGTCCTCAGGTTCGCGAGGCCGTGGAGCGGGGCGTGGGCGCGGTGCGCTCGGTCGCGCACGTGGCCGGCGTGGGTGACCCCTACGGCGGCGAGACCGGGCGGGTGGCGGACGCGGGGCAGGTCTCCCGGGACCGGACGGTCGGCTATGTCACGGTGCAGTTCGACCGGCGGGCCGCGGACCTGCCGAAGGCCACCGCCGAGCAGGTACGGTCCGCGTTCGAGCCGGCTGTGTCGCGGGCCGGTCTGCGCGTGGAGTACGTGGGGCAGATGTTCAACCCCTCGGGGCCGCCACCGTACGCGGAGCTGGCGGGCGCGGCGGTCGCGGTGGTAGTGCTGCTGGCGCTGGGCTCGTTCCTGGCGCTGTCGGTGCCGCTGCTCACGGCGCTCGTCGCTGTGGGGACGGCGGTGACGTTCGTGCTGTTCTATCTGTCCCGGCAGGTCACCGTCCCTGATTTCGCGGCTCAGGTGGTGTCGTTCCTGGCCATCGGGGTGTGTGTCGACTACGCGCTGCTGGTGGTGCACCGCTATCGCGCCGAACTCGGCCGGGGTCTCGCGGCGGACGCGGCGGTCGAGGCCGCCATGAGCACGGCCGGCCGGGCCGCCGTCTTCTCGGGTCTGACGGTGATGGGTTCCCTGGCCGGGATGCTCGTCGTGGGCATCGGGTTCATCACCGGCCTGGCACTGGCCGCCATCCTGGCGGTCGGGGTGTCGGTGGTCGCCACCCTCACCCTGGTGCCCGCGTTGATCTCCGTGTTCGGGCGGCGCGCCCGGCCCCTGCCACCCGAGAAGGCCGCGTCCGGCGCGTGGCGGCGACTGAGTCTGCGGGTGCAGCGCAGGCCGCTGGCCGCCTCGGTGATGGTGGTGGCCGTTCTGGGGGCGCTGGCCGCGCCGGTGCTGTCCATCCGGCTCGGGCAGGTCGACGCGAGCAACGAGTCCACCGCCTCGGCCGGGCGACGCGCCTACGACCTCCTCGGCAAGGGATTCGGTCCCGGGGCGACCGGCCCGCTGCTGCTGGTCACCGACCTCACCCGCGGCTCCGCGCACCTCTCCGACGTACAGACGCTGGCGCACGAGATCGCAGCCGAGCCGGATGTCGCGCAGGTGGCCCCGGTCCAGGTCGACCGTGCCGCAGCGCCCCGTACGGCCAGCTTCCGCGTGACGTCGGCGTTCGGCCAGCAGGACGAGCGCACCACCCGTCTGGTGCGGCACCTGCGTTCCGGCCCCCTGGCCCGCCTCACCGCCGCCACCCGCACCCCGGCCTACGTGGGCGGGCAGACCGCCCGGGGTATCGACCTGGCCAGCGCCTTGCAGCAGCGGCTGCCCTGGCTCGTCGGGGGTGTGATCACCGCGAGCATGCTCATGCTGTTGCTGCTGTTCCGTTCGATCGCCATCCCCCTCAAGGCCGCAGTCATGAACGTGCTGTCGGTCGGCGCGGCCTTCGGGCTCGTCGTCGCGGTGTTCCAGTTCGGCTGGGGCGCCGACCTGATCGGTGTCGGCCGTCCCGGCCCGGTACTCGCCTTCGCGCCCGTGCTGATCTTCTCCATCGCCTTCGGTGTCTCCATGGACTACGAGGTCTTCCTGCTGGAGCGGATGCGCGAGCACTACCGGGCGTGCGGCGACAACACCGAAGCGGTGACGGTGGGCATGGCATCCACCGGCCGCGTCGTCACCTCCTGCGCCCTGGTCATGATCGCGGTCTTCGCGGCCCTGATCAGCGGGGTCGCGCTCCCGGCGAAGATCATCGGGCTGGGCCTGGCCGCCGCGGTCGCCATCGACGCCACCCTGGTGCGCATGATCCTCGTCCCGGCGGTGATGCAGATGCTCGGCAACGCCAACTGGTGGCCGGCCGGCCGACCCCAGGTACACCACGACGACGCCCACCGAGCACAGCCAGTCCCGCGCTGACCCGTACCACCGGCCGGACCACCGCGCGAGCGGTCCGGTGGGGGGCGGGACGCCCGGCGACCCGCGCCTGCGGCCCGCCCCCCCTGTTCGAAAGACCAGGAAATGACCATGGACCGTCTCCGGACCGTCGGCGCCCTGCCCCGTAGGCTGACGACCATGTTCCGCCGCACCCTGCGGGCCCTGGCCTACCTGCTGTACGGCCTGGGCACGGGCATCGCAGCCCTGGTCACGCTCGTGGTCGCTGTCACGGCATGCGCGGTGCTGTCCCTCACGCATGCCGGGGTTCCAGCCTTCTTGGCAGCCACCAGCGCCACCCGGGCCCTGGCCGGTCTGGAGCGCCGCCGCGCCGCGCTCGTCCTGCTCGGCCCGGTCCCGACCCCCTACCGGCAGGCGGACGCGGCCACCAGGGCCGGCCGGGCACGGCAGGTCGCCGCCCATCCGGCCACCTGGCGGGACATCGCCTGGCTCACCGCTCTGTTCCCCCTCGCTCTGGCGAGTGCCGTCGTGGCCGTCGTCGTCCTGGGGGTGGACCTGGCCGCGCTCACGTCACCCGCCTGGGTGTGGGCCCTGCCGGCCCACCACCGCCACGACAACGGCTTCGTCACCGTCACCACTCCCCTCGGGCAGGTGCTCACCGTGCTCGCGGCCGCCGCACTGCTGCCGCTGCTCGCCCGTCTCGTCCGGGCGCTGGCCGGCGGGCAGGCTCGCCTGGCCGCCGCCTTGCTGGCCTCCGGCCGCACCCAGCGGCTGACGGAACGAGCCGACCGCCTCACCCGCACCCGGGCCCGCGCCATCGACGCCCAGGCCGCCGAACTGAAGCGCATCGAACGCGATCTGCACGACGGCGCCCAAGCACGCATCGTCGGCCTCGGCATGACCCTCGCTCTGGCCGAGCACCGCCTGAAAGCCCTCGGCGCCGCCGCCGACCCGGCCCGCGCCGATCTCGCCGCGGCCCGCCGGGAGATCACCACCGCCCTCGACGAACTGCGTCACCTCGTGCGGGGCATCCACCCGCCGATCCTCACCGACCGGGGCCTCGACGGCGCCCTGACCGCCCTGTTCGCCGACCACCCGCTGCCCGTCCTTGCCGACGTCGACCTGCCCCGCCGGCTTGCCCCAGCCGTCGAGTCCGCCGCCTACTTCCTCATCGCCGAAGCCCTCACCAACACCGCCAAACACGCCCAGGCCACCCACGCCACCGTCACCGCGCACACCCGCCCCGACCGCACCCTGGCCGTGACCGTCACCGACGACGGACACGGCGGCGCCGACCCCGACGGCCCGGGACTGAGCGGACTGCGCCGCCGGCTGGACGCCCTCGACGCCACCCTCACCCTCGCCAGCCCACCCGGCGGGCCCACCCGCCTGCACGCGGAGTTCCCATGCGCCTTGTGATCGCCGAAGACCTGCTCCTGTTGCGCGACGGACTCATCCGCCTGCTCACCGCCACCGGCCACGAGGTGCTCGCCGCCGTCGACACCGGCCCCGGCCTCGTCGAAGCCGTCCGCACCCACCACCCGGACCTCGCCCTCGTCGACGTCCGCCTGCCACCCGGTTTCCGCGACGAAGGGCTGCGCGCCGCCATCGAGGCCCGCGCCCTCACCTCCGGGGCCGTCCCGGTGATCATCTTGTCCCAGTACGTCGAGCGCGCCTACGCCGCCGAACTCCTCGCCGACGGTCAGGGCGGCGTCGGCTACCTCCTCAAGGACCGGGTCACCGACATCCCCGCCTTCCTCGACGCCCTCGAACGCGTGGCGGCGGGCGGCACCGCCCTCGACCCCGAGGTCGTCACCCAGATCTTCGCCCGCAACACCCGCGACGGCGCCCTCGCCCGCCTCACCCCCCGCGAACACGAAGTCCTCGCCCTCATGGCCCAGGGTCTGTCCAACTCGGCCATCGCCGGACGCCTCCACCTGGCGGCGGTGTCGGTCGAGAAGCACATCGGCAACCTGCTCGCCAAACTCGACCTGCCCGTCGCCGACGACATGCACCGCCGCGTCCAGGCCGTACTCACCTACCTCAACGCCTGAGACGGCGCCGGACCGGGAAGCGGATGCCGCGGTCGCTCCTGGTCACGGCACCCGGCGGCCGGCGGCCGGCTCGTCCGCACGCGCCATCCGCGACGGGACACCGAGGCGCAGCGGGGCCGTCCGCACCCCTCCCTTCGTTCGCCCACTCAGGTCATCCCGCTCCCGCCCATGTTTGCGGGCCCCGCCCCCGGTCACCCGGTAGTCCTGAGCCCGCGCGCACGCGGGTCGCGCCAGGGCGGGCGGTGAGCGTCGTGTCCGGCGGAGTGGAGAGGATCAGCGAGCAGGTATGACCGAGACCCCTTACACCACTACAGACTCCGGCGCGCCCGTCGAGAGCGATGAGCACTCGCTGACCGTGGGCCCGGCCGGACCGTTGCTGCTGCAGGACGCCTACCTCATCGAGCAGATGGCTCAGTTCAACCGGGAGCGCATCCCCGAGCGCCAGCCGCACGCCAAGGGCAGCGGGGCCTTCGGGCGCTTCGAGGTGACCGGCGACGTCAGCCCGTACACGAAGGCAGCCGTCTTCCAGCCCGGCGCCCGTACCGATCTCGTCGCCCGCTTCTCGACCGTCGCCGGGGAGCGCGGGAGCCCGGACACCTGGCGCGACCCGCGCGGCTTCGCGGTGAAGTTCTACACCAGCGAAGGCAACTACGACATGGTCGGCAACAACACCCCGGTGTTCTTCATCAAGGACCCGATGAAGTTCCAGCACTTCATCCGCTCCCAGAAGCGCCGCGCCGACAACAATCTGCGTGACCACGACATGCAGTGGGACTTCTGGAGCCTCTCCCCCGAGTCCGCCCACCAGGTCACCTGGCTCATGGGTGACCGGGGTGTCCCGCGCAGCTGGCGGCACATGAACGGCTACACCTCCCACACGTACATGTGGATCAACGGGGCCGGGGAGAGGTTCTGGGTCAAGTACCACTTCAAGACCGACCAGGGCATCGAGTTCTTCACCCAGGACGAGGCCGACCAGATGGCGGCCGTCGACACCGACTACCACACGCGTGATCTCTTCGAGCACATCCGGGACGGGGAGCACCCGAGCTGGACCCTGCATGTGCAGGTCATGCCGTACGAGGATGCCGCCGGGTACCGGTTCAACCCCTTCGACCTCACCAAGGTGTGGCCGCACAGCGACTACCCGCTCATCGAGGTCGGCCGGATGACGCTGGACCGGAACCCGACGGACAACCACGCCGAGATCGAGCAGCTCGCCTTCCAGCCGAACAACTTCGTCCCCGGCATCGGGCCGAGCCCCGACCGGATGCTGCTGGCCCGGCTCTTCTCGTACGCCGACGCGCACCGCCACCGCATCGGGACCAACTACGCCCAGCTCCCGGTCAACGCCCCCATCACCGACGTCAACACGTACTCCAAAGACGGCGCGATGGCCTACCGCAAGACCACCGACCCCGTCTACGCCCCCAACTCCAAGGGCGGCCCAGCCGCCGACACCGTCCGCTTCGGCAGCCCGCCGAGCTGGTACGCCGACGGCGACATCACCCGTGCGGCCTATGTCTCCCATGCCGAGGACGACGACTGGGGCCAGGCCGGCACCCTCGTCCGGGAGATCATGGACGACGACGCCCGTGACCGTCTCGTCGACAACGTCGTGGGGCACCTGCTGAACGGAGTCACCGAACCCGTCCTGGACCGTGCCCTCCAGTACTGGGCCAACATCGACCCCAAGGTCGGCGAGCGGATCGCCGAGGGCGTGCGCGCCAAGGCGGACGAGCTGGACCCGAAGGCGGAGAAGCAGGGCAATCCCGCCCGCCGCAGCATGCAGCACAAAGCCTGACCCCGCTCCGCCGGGCGCCCCTCCCCCGCTCCGGGGCGAGGGG
>NZ_JBHXLV010000230.1:0-10219 GCF_042721685.1 Streptomyces sp. NPDC058459
CATGGAGACGGGCCCGCGCAACCATCAGGTCGCTCCGGGCCGTCCGGCGCCTCAGGGCAGCAGGTTCCACTCCGCGATCACGGGGCGTCCGTGCTCGGTGGAGAGCCGGCTGACCGTGCCGGTGGCAAGCTGGAACAGCCGGCCCCCGCTGGGCGGCAGGCCCAGCCTGCGGGCCGTCAGCACCCGCAGCACATGAGCGTGCGCGACGAGCAGTACATCGCCGTTGTCCGCGTCGAGCGCCTTCTCCACGCGGGCCAGCACCCGGTCCACGCGCGTCCCGATCTGCTCGGGCGACTCGCCCGGATGTCCCTCGGGGCCGGGCACCGCACCGTCGGTCCACAGGTCCCAGTCGGGCCGGGTGCGGTGGATGTCGACGGTGGTGATGCCCTCGTAGCCGCCGTAGTCCCACTCGCGCAGGTCGGGATCGGTCTCGGGGCCGGTCACGCCCGCCAGTTCGGCGGTGCGCCGGGCCCGGCCCAGGGGGCTGGCCAGGGTGAGCGCGAAGGTCCGGCCGGCGAGGAGCGGGGCGAGCGAACCCGCCTGTTCCTCACCGTGTTCGGTGAGGGGCAGGTCGGTCCAGCTGGTGTGCCGGCCCGACCTGCTCCACTCCGTCTCGCCGTGGCGGACCAGCAGCAGGTCCCCCACGCCGGGTCAGCCCTTCTTCTCGACCGCGTGGCCACCGAACTGGTTGCGCAGCGCGGCGATCATCTTCATCTGCGGCGAGTCGTCCTGACGGGAGGCGAAGCGCGCGAACAGCGAGGCGGTGATGGCCGGGAGCGGCACCGCGTGGTCGATGCCCGCCTCGACGGTCCAGCGGCCCTCGCCGGAGTCCTCGGCGTAGCCGCGCAGCTCGCTCAGGTGCTCGTCGTCGTCCAGGGCGTTGACCGCGAGGTCGAGCAGCCAGGAACGGATGACGGTGCCCTCCTGCCAGGAGCGGAAGACCTCGCGGACGTTGTCCACGGAGTTGGCCTTCTCCAGCAGCTCCCAGCCTTCGGCGTACGCCTGCATCATGGCGTACTCGATGCCGTTGTGGACCATCTTGGAGAAGTGCCCGGCGCCGACGCGGCCCGCGTGGACGTAGCCGTACGGGCCCTCCGGCTTGAGGGCGTCGAAGATGGGCTGGAGGCGGTCGACGTTCTCCTTGTCGCCGCCGACCATCAGGGCGTAGCCGTTCTCCAGGCCCCAGACACCGCCGGAGACGCCCGCGTCCACGAAGCCGACGCCCTTGATGGCCAGCTCGGCGGCGTGCTTCTCGTCGTCCGTCCAGCGGGAGTTGCCGCCGTCCACGACGACGTCGCCGGGGGAGAGCAGGTCCTTCAGCTCGTCGACGACGACCTGGGTGGCGGTGCCGGCCGGGACCATGACCCAGATGGTGCGCGGCGCGTCGAGCTTCTCGACCAGTTCGGCGAGATCCTTGGCGTCGCTCAGCTCCGGGTTGCGGTCGTAGCCGATGACGTGGTGGCCCGCGCGGCGGATGCGCTCGCGCATGTTGCCGCCCATCTTGCCGAGGCCGATGAGTCCGAGCTGCATGTCAGTTCACTTCCTTGAGGGAGCGGTAGGCGGCGACGAGGGCCGTGGTGGAGGGGTCGAGGCCGGGCACGTCCGCGCCTTCGGTGAGGGCGGGTTCGATGCGCTTGGCGAGGACCTTGCCCAGCTCGACGCCCCACTGGTCGAAGGAGTCGATGTTCCAGACGGCGCCCTGGACGAACACCTTGTGCTCGTAGAGCGCGATCAGCTGGCCCAGCACGGAGGGGGTCAGCTCGCGGGCCAGGATCGTGGTGGTGGGGTGGTTGCCGCGGAAGGTGCGGTGGGCCACCTGCGCCTCGGCGACGCCCTCCGCTCGGACCTCTTCCCCGGTCTTGCCGAAGGCGAGGGCCTGGGTCTGGGCGAAGAAGTTGGCCATCAACAAATCGTGCTGCGCCCTGAGTTCCTCACCCAGCTCGTCCACCGGACGCGCGAACCCGATGAAGTCCGCCGGGATCAGCTTCGTCCCCTGATGGATCAACTGGTAATACGCGTGCTGCCCGTTGGTACCCGGCGTCCCCCACACCACCGGCCCCGTCTGCCACTCCACCGGAGTACCGTCCCGCTGCACGGACTTGCCGTTGGACTCCATGTCCAACTGCTGCAAGTACGCCGTGAACTTCGACAGATAATGGCTGTACGGCAGCACCGCGTGCGACTGCGCGTCGAAGAAGTTCCCGTACCAGATCCCCAACAGCCCCAACAGCAACGGAGCGTTGGACTCCGCCGGAGCGGTACGGAAGTGCTCGTCCACCGTGTGGAAACCGTCCAGCAGCTCCCGGAAACGCTCCGCACCGACCGCGATCATCAGCGACAGCCCGATCGCCGAGTCGAACGAGTACCGGCCCCCGACCCAGTCCCAGAACTCGAACATGTTGTCCACGTCGATACCGAACCCGGCGACCCTCTCCGCGTTCGTCGACAACGCCACGAAATGCTTCGCCACGGCCTTGTCGTCACCCAGCGCCGCCAGCAGCCACTTCCGGGCCGACGTCGCGTTGGTGATCGTCTCGACCGTCGTGAACGTCTTCGACGCCACGATGAACAACGTCTCCGCCGGATCGAGGTCCCGCACCGCCTCATGCAGGTCCGCGCCGTCCACGTTCGACACGAACCGCACCGTCAGGTCACGGTCGGTGAAGGGGCGAAGGGCCTCGAACGCCATCGCCGGACCGAGGTCGGAGCCGCCGATACCGATGTTGACGATGTTCCGGATGCGCTTGCCGGTGTACCCCGTCCACTCACCGGAACGGACCCGCCCGGCGAAGCCGGCCATCCTGTCCAGCACCGCGTGCACGGCCGGGACGACGTTCTCCCCGCCGACCTCGACCACCGCGTCCCGGGGAGCACGCAGCGCGGTGTGCAGCACCGCACGGTCCTCGGTCGTGTTGATCCGCTCACCCCGGAACATCGCGTCCCGCTGCCCGAACACATCGGTGGCGGCGGCCAGTTCCTGGAGCAGGGCCAGGGTCTCGTCGGAGATCTGGTGCTTGCTGTAGTCGATGTGCAGGTCGCCCACCTGGACGACATAGCGCTCGGCCCGGCCGGGGTCGGTGGCGAACAGCTCGCGCAGGTGCGGCTGGCCGCCGGCGCGGTGGTCGGCGAGAGCCGTCCACTCGGGGCGCCGGGTGAGCTTGGGGGTGTCTGACGCTACGTCGGACATCAGGCGTTCTCCTTGGGTGCCTCGCCGGTCAGGGCGACGGCGTACATCTCGTCGGCGTCGAGGCGGCGCAGCTCTTCGGCGATCAGCTCCGAGGTCGGGCGGACCTTCAGGGCCAGGGTGCGCGGCGGCTGGCCCGGCAGGGTCAGCGTGGCGAGGGGGCCCTCCGGGCGGTCGATGACGATCTCGCCCGTCTCGGTGCCGAGCCGCACGGCGGTGACCACCGGGCCCTCGGAGACCACGCGGTCCACCTTCACGTGCAGCCGGGCCTCCAGCCAGCGTGCGAGCAGCTCGGCGCTGGGGTTGTCCGCCTCCGCCTCCACCGCTGCCGAGGTCACCTTCACCCGGGCCTGGTCCAGCGCGGCCGCGAGCATCGAGCGCCACGGGGTGAGCCGGGTCCAGGCCAGGTCGGTGTCGCCCGGGGCGTAGGTGCGGGCACGGGTGTCCAGCACCCGCAGCGGGTTGTCCACCGCGTAGAGGTCGGTGATCCGGCGCTGGGCGAGCGCGCCCAGGGAGTCCTTCGCGGGGGCCTCCGGGGCGTCCACCGGCCACCAGACGACCACGGGGGCGTCGGGCAGCAGCAGCGGCAGCACCACGGAACCCGCGTGGTCGGACACCTCGCCGTAGGTGCGCAGCACCACCGTCTCACCGGCGCCGGCCTCCGAGCCGACCCGGACCTCGGCGTCGAGCCGGGAGTTGGTGCGGTCCCGCTGGCGGGCGTGGCGCTTGATGACCACCAGGGTGCGCGAGGGGTGCTCGTGCGAGGCTTCCTCGGCCGCCTTGATGGCGTCGTAGGCGTTCTCCTCGTCCGTGACGATGACCATCGTCAGGACCATGCCCACGGCCGGGGTGCCGATGGCGCGGCGGCCCTCCACCAACGCCTTGTTGATCTTGCTTGCCGTGGTGTCGGTCAGGTCGATCTTCATGGCCTGCGCCAGCTCCGTCCGTCTCGTGCGAGCATCTCGTCCGCTTCCTCGGGTCCCCAGCTTCCGGACGCGTACTGCGCCGGAGTGCCGTGCTCGTTCCAGTAGCGCTCGATCGGGTCGAGGATCTTCCAGGACTCTTCCACTTCCTGGGTGCGCGGGAACAGGTTGGCGTCGCCCAGCAGCACATCGAGGATGAGCCGTTCGTACGCCTCGGGGCTGGACTCGGTGAAGGACTCGCCGTAGGCGAAGTCCATCGACACGTCCCGGATCTCCATCGAGGTGCCCGGCACCTTGGAGCCGAAGCGGACGGTCATGCCCTCGTCGGGCTGGACCCGGATGACGATCGCGTTCTGGCCCAGCTCCTCCGTGGCGGTGGAGTCGAAGGGTGAGTGCGGGGCGCGCTTGAAGACGACCGCGATCTCGGTGACGCGCCGGCCCAGCCGCTTGCCCGTGCGCAGGTAGAACGGCACGCCCGCCCAGCGGCGGTTGTCGATCTCCAGCTTCAGGGCCGCGTAGGTGTCGGTCTTCGACTTGGGGTCGATGCCGTCCTCTTCGAGGTAGCCGACGACCTTCTCGCCGCCCTGCCAGCCCGAGGCGTACTGGCCGCGCACGGTGTGCTCGCCCAGCTCGTCCGGGAGGCGGACCGACTTCAGGACCTTCAGCTTCTCGGTGAGCAGTGAGTCCGCGTCGAACGCGATCGGCTCCTCCATGGCGGTGAGCGCCATCAGCTGGACCAGATGGTTCTGGATCACGTCACGGGCTGCGCCGATGCCGTCGTAGTAGCCCGCGCGGCCGCCGATGCCGATGTCCTCGGCCATGGTGATCTGCACGTGGTCCACGTAGGAGCGGTTCCAGATGGGCTCGTACATCTGGTTGGCGAAGCGCAGCGCCATGATGTTCTGGACGGTCTCCTTGCCCAGGTAGTGGTCGATCCGGAACACCTGGTCCGGCTCGAACACCTCGTGCACGACCTTGTTGAGGTCGTGCGCGCTCTCCAGGTCGTGGCCGAACGGCTTCTCGATGACCGCGCGGCGCCAGGAGCCCTCGGGGGCGTCCGCCAGGCCGTGCTTCTTGAGCTGCCGGACGACCTTCGGGAAGAACTTCGGCGGCACCGAGAGGTAGTACGCGAAGTTGCCGCCGGTGCCCCGGGAGGCGTCCAGCTCGTCGACGGCCTCCTTGAGCTGGTCGAAGGCGGTGTCGTCGTCGAAGTCGCCCGGGACGAAGCGCATGCCCTCGGCGAGCTGCTGCCAGACCTCCTCGCGGAACTGCGTCCGCGCGTGCTCCTTGACCGCGTCGTGCACGACCTGTGCGAAGTCCTGGTCCTCCCAGTCGCGGCGGGCGAAGCCCACCAGGGAGAAGCCCGGCGGCAGCAGACCCCGGTTGGCGAGGTCGTAGACGGCGGGCATCAGCTTCTTGCGCGACAGGTCGCCGGTGACACCGAAGATGACCAGGCCGGACGGGCCCGCGATGCGGGGCAGCCGGCGGTCCTGGGCGTCGCGCAGCGGGTTCTCCCACTCGGTGGCGGGCGCGACCGGGACCCGGATGTCCTCGGGCTCGCGGACCGCGGCGGGTTTGGCCCGGGTCCTGGTCCTCCGCGCCCTGGGCTCGGCCTCGGCGGCGGTGGCCGCCTCCGGTTCCGCCTCGGCGGCGGCCGCCTTCGCCGGCGCTGACTTGCTCGTCATCACGCGTCCACTCCCTTACTCGTCAGGGCGCTCTTCAGGGCGCTCTTCAGCGACTCCGTCACGGCGTCCAGCAGCTCAAGCCAGGCCGCCTCGAACTTGGCGACGGCCTCGTCCTCGAGCTGCTGGACGACCTCGTCGTAGGAGATGCCCAGGCGCTCCACGGCGGCCAGGTCGGCGCGAGCCTGCTCGTAGCCGCCGGTCACCGTGTCGCCGGTGATGTCACCGTGGTCGGCGGTGGCCTTGAGCGTGCCCTCGGGCATGGTGTTGACGGTGCCGGGGGCGACCAGCTCGTCCACGTACAGGGTGTCCTTGTACGCGGGGTCCTTCACCCCGGTGGAGGCCCACAGCGGACGCTGCTTGTTGGCGTCGGCGGTGGCGAGCGCCTGCCAGCGGGCGGAGGCGAAGACATCCTCGTACGCCTCGTAGGCCAGACGGGCGTTGGCGAGGGCGGCGCGGCCCTTCAGGCCGAGGGCCTCGTCGGTGCCGATCGCGGTCAGCCGCTTGTCGGTCTCGGAGTCCACGCGGGACACGAAGAAGGACGCCACCGAGTGGATCTTGGAGAGGTCCAGGCCGCGCTCCCTAGCCTTCTCCAGGCCCGCCAGGTAGGCGTCCATGACGGCGCGGTAGCGCTCCAGGGAGAAGACCAGGGTCACGTTGACGCTGATGCCCAGGCCGATGACCTCGGTGATCGCCGGGAGGCCCGCCTCGGTGGCCGGGATCTTGATCATCACGTTGGGGCGGTCGACCAGCCAGAACAACTGCTTGGCCTCGGCGACCGTGGCGACCGTGTCGTGCGCCAGCCGGGGGTCCACCTCGATGGAGACCCGGCCGTCGCGGCCGGCCGTGGCGTCGTACACCCCGCGCAGCACGTCGGCCGCGTCGCGCACGTCGGCGGTCGTCATCATGCGCACGGCCTCGTCGACCGTGACACCGCGCACCGCGAGGTCGGTGAGCTGCTCCTCGTACCCCTCACCGGAGCCGATGGCGGCCTGGAAGATCGACGGGTTGGTGGTGACGCCGACGACGCCGCCGTCCTTGACGAGGGCGGCCAGGCCGCTCGAGGTGATCCGCTTGCGCGACAGGTCGTCCAGCCACACCGACACGCCCTCTTCGGCGAGACGCGCGAGGGCCTTGGGGGTGCTGATTGCTTCGGTCACAGTGCTCATCTTTCTTCGTCGCGTAATTCTGTGTCGCGGGGGATCAGGCGCGCGCGGCGGCCAGTGAGGCGCGGGCGGCGGCGGCGACGTTCTCGGGGGTGAAGCCGTACTCGGCGAACAGGACGTTCGCGTCGGCGGAGGCGCCGAAGTGCTCCAGGGAGACGATGCGGCCCGCGTCACCCACATAGCGGTACCAGGTCAGGCCGATGCCCGCCTCGACGGCGACGCGCGCCTTCACGGCGGCGGGCAGCACGCTCTCCCGGTAGGCGGCCGGCTGCTGGTCGAACCACTCCACGCACGGCACGGACACCACGCGCGTACCGGTGCCCTCGGCCTCCAGGGCGTCCCGGGCGGCCACGGCGAGCTGCACCTCGGAACCGGTCGCCATGATGATCACCTCCGGGACCTCGGTCGAGGAGTCGGCGAGCACGTAGCCGCCCTTGGCCGCGTCCTCGTTCGGAGCGTACGTCGGTACGCCCTGACGGGTGAGGGCGAGACCGTGCGGGGCCGGGTCGGTGGCGTGCCGCTTCAGGATCTCGGCCCAGGCGACGGCGGTCTCGTTGGCGTCCGCCGGGCGGACCACGTTCAGGCCCGGGATCGCGCGCAGCGAGGCCAGGTGCTCGACCGGCTGGTGGGTCGGGCCGTCCTCGCCGAGACCGATGGAGTCGTGGGTCCACACATAGGTGACGGGCAGCTGCATCAGGGCCGCCATACGGACGGCGTTGCGCATGTAGTCGGAGAACACCAGGAAGGTGCCGCCGTAGACGCGGGTGTTGCCGTGCAGCGCGATGCCGTTCATCTCCGCGGCCATGGAGAACTCACGGATACCGAAGTGGACGGTACGGCCGTACGGGTTCGCCTCGGGCAGCGGGTTGCCCGCGGGGAGGAAGGAGCTGGTCTTGTCGATCGTGGTGTTGTTGGAGCCGGCGAGGTCGGCCGAGCCGCCCCACAGCTCCGGCAGCACCGGTCCGAGCGCCTGGAGGATCTTGCCGGAGGCCGCCCGGGTGGCGACGGACTTGCCCTCCTCGAACACCGGGAGCGTGTTCTGCCAGCCCTCGGGCAGCTCGCCCTTGGAGACCCGGTCGAACAGCTCGGCGCGCTCGGGCCGGGCGGTGCGCCACTCGGCGATCTGCTTGTCCCAGGCGGCGTGCGCCTCGGCACCCCGGTCCAGGGCGCGGCGGGCGTGGTGCAGGACCTCGTCGGAGACCGCGAAGGTCTGCTCCGGGTCGAAGCCGAGGACGCGCTTGGTGGCCGCGATCTCCTCGTCGCCGAGCGCGGAGCCGTGGGACGCCTCGGTGTTCCGCGCGGTCGGCGCGGGCCACGCGATGATCGTGCGCATGGCGATGATGGAGGGGCGCCCGGTCTCGGCCCTGGCGGCCTCCAGGGCGGCGTGCAGCGCGGGGACGTCCACGTCGCCGTCAGCGGTGGGCTCGATGCGCTGGGTGTGCCAGCCGTACGCCTCGTACCGCTTCAGCACGTCCTCGGAGAGGGCGGTGGCGGTGTCGCCCTCGATGGAGATGTGGTTGTCGTCGTAGAGGAAGACCAGGTTGCCGAGCTTCTGGTGGCCGGCCAGCGAGGACGCCTCGCTGGAGACGCCCTCCTCCAGGTCGCCGTCGGAGACGATCGCCCAGATGGTGTGGTCGAAGGGGGAGGTGCCCTCGGGGGCCTCCGGGTCGAAGAGGCCGCGCTCGTAGCGGGCGGCCATCGCCATGCCCACCGCGTTGGCGGCACCCTGGCCGAGCGGACCGGTGGTGGTCTCCACACCGGCGGTGTGCCCGTACTCGGGGTGGCCGGGCGTCCTGGAACCCTGGGTGCGGAACGCCTTGAGGTCGTCCAGCTCCAGCTCGTACCCGGCCAGGAAGAGCTGGGTGTAGAGGGTCAGGGAGGTGTGACCGGGGGAGAGCACGAAGCGGTCACGGCCGGTCCACTCCGGGTCGGCCGGGTCGTGCTTCATCACCTTCTGAAAGATCGTGTACGCGGCAGGCGCGAGGCTCATCGCGGTGCCTGGGTGGCCGTTGCCGACCTTTTGCACGGCGTCGGCCGCGAGAAGGCGGGCCGTGTCGACGGCGCGGCGGTCGAGATCGGTCCACTCGAAGCTCTCGGGTGTCTGCGTGCTCATCTTCAAGAAGTCCTCGTCAGAAGCAGGGATGCTGATCAAGCGCGTTCAAACTTAAAAGTCTGACTTTTTCGCGGGAAGGTCGGGATGTGTCAGCCTGTGGTGAATCTGGGACACCGATCGCTTGACAGGAACGGCAAATCGAACATGGCGGACAGATCGCCTCTGGATATGGGTCGCGGTACGGACGGTGACGGGATCAGGACCTTCCCCTTCCCGACCGAGCTGGCCGTGGGTGGTGTCGGCATGCAGGTCGCCGCCATGGGTGGGGACCACGCCTGGCATGCGGATGCCCCGCTGGACCGGGTCCACCGCATCGACTTCCACGTGGTGATGCTGTTCACCGAGGGGCCGGTCCGGCACATGATCGACTTCGCCGAGTACGAGGTCGGCGCGGGGGACGTGCTCTGGATCCGCCCCGGTCAGGTGCACCGCTTCTCCCGCACCAGCCGGTACCGGGGCACCGTGCTGACCATGCAGCCCGGCTTCCTGCCCCGCTCCACCGTCGAGGTCACCGGCCTGTACCGCTACGACCTGCCGCCGCTGCTGCACCCCGGCCCGGCGCAGCTCACCGCGCTGGAGAACTCACTCGCCCAGCTCGGCAGGGAGTACGAGGACACCGCGACCCTGCCGATCAGTCTGCACACGGCGGTCCTGCGGCACGGCCTCACCGCGTTCCTGCTCCGCCTCGCCCACCTCGCGGCCAGCTCCGCCGAGGCCAGCCGGAGCCAGACGGACACCACCTTCACCCTGTTCCGGGACGCGGTGGAGCGCGGCTTCCCCACCAACCACAGCGTCAACGCCTACGCCGACGCGCTCGGTTACTCCCGCCGCACCCTCGTCCGCGCGGTCCGCGCCGCCACCGGCCAGACGCCCAAGGGCTTCATCGACAAGCGTGTCATCCTGGAGGCCAAGCGCCTCCTCGCCCACACCGACATGCCTATCGGCCGGGTCGGCGCCGCGATCGGCTTCCCGGACGCGGCCAACTTCTCCAAGTTCTTCCAGCTCCACACCGGGCTCACGCCGGTCGGGTTCCGGGCGGAGCTGAGCTGACGCCTCCCCTGGAGCCACAGACGACAGCGGCGGGGCCGGGCCCGGTGAGCCCCACCCCCCCGCCCGCGGTGCGTCAGTGCGGGAAGCGGGACCAGTTGACG
>NZ_JBHXLV010000231.1:0-10219 GCF_042721685.1 Streptomyces sp. NPDC058459
CCCCTGGGCTCGGGCCGCGTTCTCGGCGACCGGCCGGGCCGTCGCACACGGGTACGCGGGCGGTCCCCAGCCGCACCGCGTCGAGACCCTCTCCCGCCTCGCGGAGAAGGGCACCCTCCTTCCCGAGGCGCAGGACGGACAGCGGGCGGCCACCGTGCCCGGCACCCAGCCGCTGGACGGCGTCGCCCACCACTTCGGCCAGATCCACGCGCTCGCCGACCCCTCCGGCGAGGCGTCGGTCACGCTGCACGCGGCGCTGCCCGGTCTCCCGGTCCAGCTGCGGCGGCTGCTGGCCCGCCGGGACACCCAGCAGCTCCAGCTGACCGGGCTCGGCTCCGACGCGGCGCTGGCCGGCGGCGGCACCGAGGCCGTCGTCGGCTTCCTGCACCGCTACTTCCCCGTACCGAGCCCCTTCGAGCGCGGCCCCGGCATCGCCGTCGACTCCCCGCGGAAGGTGGTCCGTCAGCGGTGAGCACCGCCAACCCCGAGGCGTCGGCGCCGCTCCAGGCGTACCGCGCGGTCGTCCCCGCCCTGGTCAGGCGCCGGGTCGCGCACAGGGTCCCGACGGGCCTGCGCGCGGCACTGAAGCGGCTGCCGCACCGGCTGCACGCCCTCGGCTTCCTCACCCGGCGGGTCCGCGTCCTGCGCGCCCGGCGCCGCTGGCCCCGGCTCCGCACCTTCCAGCGGGGGCCCGGACTCGCGGCGGCGCCCGGCAACCGGATCGCCGTGGTGCGGGCCGCCGTGTCCCCGCTCGGCCTGCGCGAGGCCAACCTCGAACGCGTCGTGGGCGCCCTGGAACGGGCGGACATCGACCACTTCGTGATCCGTGGCACCAGCGACCTGCGTTCCTGCGTCGCCGTGTCCGCGGCCGACCGCGAACAGGTCGCCGGCCTCCTCGGCCGCTTCGGCACCGAGGGTCCCGTCTACGCGCGGGCGTACCGGGGCGAGTCCGCCGCCGGCCGGGCCGTGCTGTGCGGCTCGCGGCAGGCGGCGCGGCTGGCGCGGGGTGCGGACGTGCTGCGGGTCGGCGCCGTCTGGAGCCATCCCGGCGGGACCCTGGTGCTGGGCCTGGAGCACGGCTGCGACCTGGAGTTCTGGCAGCCCGGCGAGGACCGGCTCCTCGCCCCGCGCCCCAACCGGATCACCGGGGAGGTCGCCTTCGGCGAGCCCTTGATCACCCTGCCCGCCGGCAGGCTGACCAGCTTCGCCGCGCCGCCCACCCGCCCCACCCGGCCGGTGCGCACCCTGGCGGCCTGCGCCGAACGCCTGCCGGAGGACGTACGGTTCCCCATCGACGCCGTCTACACCTGGGTCGACGGCAGCGACCCCGCCTGGCAGCGCCGCCGCGCCGCCCACGGGGACGAGGGCTACCACGCCGAGTCCGCCAACGCCGCCCGGTACATCAGCCGGGACGAACTGCGCTACTCGCTGCGCGCGCTGGAGCAGAACGCGCCCTGGATCAGGCGCGTCCACCTGGTGACGGACCGGCAGCGCCCGGCGTGGCTCGACGAGGGCCACCCCCGGATCACCGTGGTCGACCACTCCGAGATCTTCGACGACCCGTCCGCGCTGCCCACCTTCAACTCGCACGCGATCGAGAGCCGGCTGCACCACATCAAGGGACTGTCCGAGCACTTCCTGTACTTCAACGACGACATGTTCCTCGGCCGTCCCGTCACCCCGCAGGACTTCTTCCTCTCCAACGGGATGAGCCGCATCTTCTTCTCCCCGTCCCAGCTCCCGCACGGGGCGAGCCCGGCCGGGGACCGCCCGGTCGACGCCGCCGGGAAGAACAACCGGCGGCTGCTGCGGGAACGGTTCGGCACCGCCATCGTGCACAAGCTGCGCCACGCCCCGTACGCCCTGCGCCGCAGCGTGCTCCAGGAGATCGAGCGGGAGTACGCGGCCGAGCACCGGCAGACCACGTACAGCCGGTTCCGGGGCGCGGCCGACCTGTCCATCCCGTCGTCGCTGTACCACTACCACGCGTACCTGACCGGGCGGGCCGTGCCCTCGCAGATCGCGTTCGCCTACCTCGACCTCGCGAGACCCGAGATCCAGCGCCGGCTGGGCATCCTGCTGGCCCGCCGCGACCGGCAGGCGTTCTGCGTCAACGACACCCTCTCCGACGGCCTCGACACCGACCGGCAGACGGTCATGCTCCGGGCGTTCCTGGACGCCTACCTCCCCGTCCCCAGTCCCTTCGAACGGAAGGAGGCCGAGGCCCGATGAGGATCTCCTTCCTGATCAACAACATCTACGGCATCGGCGGCACCAACCGCACCGTCATCAACCTCGCCGAGGCCCTCTCCGTCCAGCACGACGTGGAGATCGTCTCCGTCTTCCGGCGCACCACCGCCACCAAGTTCGGGATCTCGCCCCGCGTCACCGTGCGCGCCCTGGTCGACCTGCGCCCCGGCGGCCCCGACCGGGGCGCCCCCGGCAGCGACGAACCCAGCGAAGTGGTCCCGCGCCAGGAGGAGTTCCACGCCCAGTACAGCAAGTTCACCGACGCCCGCATCATCCGGGAACTGAGCCGGACCCCGGCGGACGTCGTGATCGGCACCCGGCCCAGCCTCAACCTGTTCGTCGCCGCCCACACCCGGGACGGCGCCCTGCGCATCGCCCAGGAGCACATGACGCACCTGGCCATCCCCCCGGCGGTCCGCGCCGAGATGACCCGGGTCTACCCGAGGCTGGACGCGATCACGACGGTCACCGACGCCGACGCCCGCTCCTTCCAGGAGCACACCCCGATCCCCGGCATCCCGGTGACCGGCGTCCCCAACAGCGTGCCCAGCCCGGCCGGCCGCCCCTCCGACTGCACCCGCAAGGTCGTCGTCAGCGCCGGCCGTATGCACCACGTCAAGCGGTACGACCTGCTCATCAGCGCCTTCGCCGCGCTCGCCGACGACTTCCCCGACTGGCAGCTGCGCATCTACGGCGACGGCGGCGAGGCCGGCAAGCTGCGCGCCCAGGTCACCGGACTCGGCCTCGACGGCCAGGTGCTGCTGATGGGCGGCTTCTCGCCCATCGAGTCCGAGTGGGCCAAGGGCTCGATCGCCGCCGTCACCTCCAGCGCCGAGTCCTTCGGCATGACCCTGGTGGAGGCGATGCGCTGCGGGCTCCCCGTGGTCTCCACCGACTGCCCCGTCGGACCGCGCGAGATCCTGAAGGACGGCGAGGACGGCTTCCTCGTGCCCAACGGCGAGGCCCAGGGCGTCACCGACGCGCTGCGCCGCCTCATGGCCGACCAGCGACTGCGCCGCACCATGGGCGCCAACGCGCTGCGCAACGCCGAGCGGTACGACCCCTCGGCCATCGCCGGCCGCTATGCGGCGATCTTCGAGGACGCCGCCCGGCGCCGCGCCGGCGCCGAGCGCGGTCACCGCCCGCCCGCTCCCCGCAAGGCACGCTCCGCACCGCTCACCGTGCCGCCCGCCACCCTCGGCGCCGCCACCGTCGACGTCACCGCCCCCGACGCCGGCTGGCTGCGCCTGAGCTGCGAGGCACCGGACGAGGGCCGCCGGCGCCACCAGTTCGTCCTGCGGCACAAGCCCTCCGACGACGACCGGCGCCCCGACCTGCTCCTGGAGACCACACGCACCACCCTCGACAACGGCGGCATCCGCTACACCGCCGTCGTCACCCCCGAGGCCATGGACCAGCTCGGCGACGGCCGCTGGCAGGTGACCATGCGGGCGCCCAGGGGACCGGTCGTCCGCATGAAGGCGGGCCTGCGCGACACCCGCGCCCTCATCGACGCCCGCTCCCGACTCCTGACCCGGCCGCCCGCGCGCCCCGTCATCTGGAACCTGCCCTACGCTCAGCCCGACGGACGGCTGATGCTGCGCACCGTCGTACGCGACCTGCACGCGGAGTGCACCCGGGTACGCGTCGGCGACGGACGCGTCACCGTGGAGGGTGTGCTGTGCGGCGACGGACGCCTGGAGCCGGGCGCCCGGTTCGTCGTCGGCCGGCGCGGCCGGCACGCGCAGAACGTCGCCGTGCCCGTCGAGGTGCGCGGCGCGCGCCGGTTCCGGGTGGACGTGCCGCTGCGCGCCGTGGTGGACCACCGGCTGGACCGCTGGGAGGACTGGGACTGGTGGCTCCAGCCCGACCCCGAGGAGCGGCGCAAGGTGCGTGTCTGCCGGCTGCTGGAGGACTTCCCCGACGTCAAGGCCGCCCTCTCCTACTCCTCCCTCCCCCTGGCCGGCGACGAGCCCTCCGACCTCGCCGTCATCCACCCGGCCCGGCCGGTCTGGGTACGCCCCTACTGCTCGGCCTCCGGAGCCATGGCGATGAACGTGGTGGACCGGTGAGTTCCCCCCACCGCCCCGCCCGCATGCCGCGCGACCGCCACCCTGGACACCACATGAGCCCGCAGCCCCGATCCGTACTCCATGTCGTGGCCCACCACGACGCCTGTACTTCATGAACCCCGGTCTCCTGCGCTCGCTGGAGACCGGGGACCGGGCGTCACCATCGGCACCTGGGACGCCCGGCGGGCCGGCGCGCTGCCGGACTTCGCCGGTCACAGCACCGCGCGGGGCTGCGGACTGCGCTCGGCGTACGCCCGGATGGTGACCGGGGTCCTGGACGGCCACGACCAGGTGTCCCTGTATGTCCTCCAGCTCCACCAGGGCGCGCCCACGGAGCAGGGCACCTCCACCCGCGTCGCCCACCCGTGGGACGGCCGGCTGCCCGCCCAGCCACCCTCCTGGTGCACGGGGGCACGGTCACCGAGCCGCAGCGGGTGACCCGTGAGCACGTGATCACCCCCCCAACCACCCTGCTCGACCGCCACCGGCCGACCACCGTGCGCACCCTGGACCCCGACCCGGAACACGACGCCGGCAAGACCGAGTTCGTCTGCTCCGACCACGGGGACCACACGATGACCGCCGAGTTCACACTTGTGGCCCTGGCGCGCTACCGGGAGGCCGGCCACTCCCCGGTCGTCGGGCACTACCGCGCCCACGCCAACCGGTTCCGGGGCGAGAACCTCGACTCGGCGGCGATCACGGAGAAGCCCGCCCACCTCGCCACCTGCGCGGACCTCGACGCGCCCGGCAACTGCGCCCAGGGCACGCGCCGCCTCCCTCCCGGGCACGGGAAGAGGGCCCCCGCGCACGCGCGCCGGGGCCCTCTTCTCCGTACCGCCCGGTGTTACGCGGGCACGCTCGCCACACCCTGCTCCAGGAACCGCTTGCCGTTCACCCGCTCGGAGACGCCCGCACGGTCCAGGTACGGCGTGATGCCGCCCAGGTGGAAGGGCCAGCCGGCGCCGGTGATCAGGCAGAGGTCGATGTCCTGGGCCTCGGCGACGACGCCCTCGTCCAGCATGAGGCCGATCTCCTGGGCCACCGCGTCCAGGACGCGGTCGCGGACCTGCTCCTCGGTCAGGACGGAGTCGCCCTGCTGGAGCAGCGCGGCGACCTCGGGGTCCAGCTCCGGCTTGCCGCTGTCGTAGACGTAGAAGCCGCGCTTGCCGGCCTCGACAACGCTCTTCAGGTTCGGGGACACCGTGAAGCGCTCGGGGAAGGCCCGGTTGAGGGTCTCCGAGACGTGCAGGCCGATGGCCGGGCCGACCAGCTCCAGCAGCACCAGCGGGGACATCGGCAGGCCGAGCGGCTCGACGGCCTTCTCGGCGACGGCGACCGGGGTGCCCTCGTCGATGACGTTCTGGATCTCGCCCATGAAGCGGGTCAGGATGCGGTTCACGACGAACGCCGGGGCGTCCTTCGTCAGCACCGCGGTCTTCTTCAGCTTCTTCGCCACGCCGAACGCCGTCGCCAGCGAGGCGTCGTCGGTCTGCTCGCCGCGCACGATCTCCAGCAGCGGCAGGATGGCGACGGGGTTGAAGAAGTGGAAGCCGACGACCCGCTCGGGGTGCTTCAGCTTCGACGCCATCTCCGACACCGACAGCGAGGAGGTGTTGGTGGCGAGGATCGCGTCAGCCGGGGCGACCGCCTCGACCTCCGCGAACACCTTCTGCTTGACGCCCAGCTCCTCGAACACGGCCTCGATGACGAAGTCGGCGTCCGCGAAGCCCTCGGCCTTGTCCAGGACACCGGTGACCAGCGCCTTGAGGCGGTTGGCCTTGTCCTGGTCGATCCGGCCCTTGCCGAGCAGCTTGTCGATCTCGGCGTGGACGTAGCCCACACCCTTGTCCACGCGCTCCTGGTCGATGTCGGTCAGCACGACCGGCACCTCCAGGCGGCGCAGGAAGAGCAGCGCGAGCTGGGAGGCCATCAGACCGGCGCCGACGACGCCGACCTTGGTGACCGGACGCGCCAGCGACTTGTCCGGGGCGCCCGCGGGACGCTTGCCGCGCTTCTGCACCAGGTTGAACGCGTAGATGCCGGAACGCAGTTCACCGCCCATGATCAGGCCGGCGAGGGCCTGGTCCTCGGCGTCGAAGCCCTTCTGAAGGTCGCCGTCCCTGGCGCCCTCGATGATCTCCAGCGCGCGGTAGGCGGCCGGGGCCGCGCCGTGCACCTTGGAGTCCGCGACGAAGCGGCCCCTGGCGACGGCCTGGTCCCATGCCTCGCCCCGGTCGATCGCCGGACGCTCGACCGTGATGTCGCCGTTGAGGACCTGGGCGGTCCACAGCAGCGACTGCTCCAGGAAGTCGGCACCCTCGAACAGCGCGTCGGCGATGCCGAGTTCGAAGACCTGCTTGCCCCCCAGCTGGCGGTTCTGGTTGAGGCTGTTCTCGATGATGACCTGGACGGCCTTCTCGGCGCCGATCAGGTTCGGCAGCAGCGCGCAGCCGCCCCAGCCGGGCACCAGGCCGAGGAAGACCTCGGGCAGCGAGAACGCGGGGATCGCCTTGGAGACGGTCCGGTAGGCGCAGTGCAGGCCGACCTCGACGCCGCCGCCCATCGCCGCGCCGTTGTAGTAGGCGAAGGTGGGGACGGCGAGGCCGGAGAGGCGCTTGAAGACCTCGTGGCCGCCCTTGCCGATGGCGAGCGCGTCCTCGTGCCGCTTCAGCAGCTCGACGCCCTTGAGGTCGGCGCCGACCGCGAAGATGAACGGCTTGCCGGTGATGCCGACGCCGACGACGCCGCCGGCCGCGGCCTCCTTCTCGACCTGGTCGATCGCGGCGTCCAGGTTCGCCAGCGAGGCCGGGCCGAAGGTGGTCGGCTTGGTGTGGTCGAAGCCGTTGTCCAGCGTGATCAGCGCGAACCTGCCCGCGTTGAAGGGCAGTTCGAAGTGCCGTACGTGGGCCTGGGTGACGACCTCGCCGGGGAACAGCTCGGCGGCACCCTTCAGCAGCTCGGTGGTGTCGCTCACTTGTCCCCCTCGAAGTTCGGGTTCTCCCAGATGACCGTCGCGCCCATGCCGAAGCCGACGCACATCGTCGTCAGGCCGTAGCGGACCTCGGGGTGCTCCTCGAACTGGCGGGCCAGCTGCGTCATCAGCCGGACGCCGGAGGAGGCCAGCGGGTGACCGAACGCGATGGCACCGCCGTACTGGTTGACGCGGGCGTCGTCGTCCGCGATGCCGTAGTGCTCCAGGAACGCGAGGACCTGGACGGCGAACGCCTCGTTGATCTCGAACAGGCCGATGTCGGAGATCGACAGGCCGGCCTGGGCGAGGGCCTTCTCGGTGGCCGGGATCGGGCCGTAGCCCATCACCTCGGGCTCCACCCCGGCGAAGGAGTAGGAGACCAGGCGCATCTTGACCGGCAGGCCGTTCTCACGGGCGAAGTCCTCGGACGCGATGATCGACGCGGTGGCACCGTCGTTCAGACCGGCCGCGTTGCCCGCGGTGACCCGGCCGTGCACGCGGAACGGCGTCTTGAGACCGCTCAGGTTCTCCAGCGTGGTGCCGGGGCGCATCGGCTCGTCGGCCGTGACCAGGCCCCAGCCCGTCTCACCGGCCGACCCCGCGGCGGAGCCGCTGTCGACTGCAGCGGTGCGGCGCACCGAGATCGGCACCAGATCCTGCTGGATCTTGCCGTCGGCGTACGCCTTGGCGGCCTTCTCCTGCGAGCGGACCGCGTACTCGTCGGCGCGCTGCTTGGTGATCGCGGGGTAGCGGTCGTGCAGGTTCTCGGCGGTCATGCCCATGAACAGCGCCGACTCGTCGACCAGCTTCTCGGAGACGAAGCGCGGGTTGGGGTCCACGCCCTCGCCCATCGGGTGGCGGCCCATGTGCTCGACACCGCCCGCGATGGCCACGTCGTACGCGCCGAAGGCGACCGAGCCGGAGACGGCGGTCACGGCGGTCAGCGCGCCGGCGCACATGCGGTCGATGGAGTAGCCGGGCACCGACTGCGGCAGGCCCGCGAGGATGCCGGCGGTGCGGCCGAGCGTCAGGCCCTGGTCGCCGATCTGGGTGGTCGCGGCGATGGCGACCTCGTCGATCTTCTTCGGGTCCAGACCGGGGTTGCGGCGCAGCAGCTCCCGGATCGCCTTCACGACGAGGTCGTCGGCCCGGGTCTCGTGATAGATGCCCTTCGGGCCCGCCTTGCCGAACGGGGTGCGGACGCCGTCGACGAAGACGACGTCCTTGACGGTACGAGGCACGATGGCTCTCCTCCAGGGTGCGGGACGCTGAGCGCTTGCTTAAGCTCATGCTACTTATGGGTAACGTAGCTGCACAGTCCCACCCCGGCGAGCGGTGAACGTCACACCGGGACCTGGCCGGCCGGACGGAACCCGGCGCGGTCCCGCCCCGCCCCGGGCGCTACTCCGGCGTGGCCGACAGCACCGCGACCAGCACCGGGGCCACCTGCTCCACCTGCCAGGCGCGCGCCCCGAGCCCGGTCAGCGCGGCGGCCACCGCCTGCTCGTCGGCGGGGGCCGGGGGCTCCCAGCAGATCCGGCGCACGGTGTCGGGGGAGATCAGGTTCTCCTGCGGCATCTCCAGCCGCTCGGCCAGCGCCGACACCCCGGCGCGGGCGGCCGACAGCCGGGCCGCGGCGGCCGGGTCCTTGTCGGACCAGGCGCGGGGCGGCGGCGGGCCGGTCAGCTGCTGGCCCTGCTGCGGCAGCGCCGACTCCGGGAGCGCCTTCGCCCGGTCCACGGCCGCCTGCCACTGCTCCAGCTGACGGCGGCCCGTGCGATGTCCGAAACCGTTCAGCGCGGCCAGCGCGTGCACATTGGCCGGCACCGCGAGCGCCGCCTCCACGATCGCCGCGTCCCCGAGCACCTTGCCCGGCGAGACGTCCCGGCGCTGCGCGATCCGGTCCCGCGCCTCCCACAGCTCCTTCACCACGGCCAGCTGCCGGCGCCTGCGCACCTTGTGCATCCCGGAGGTACGGCGCCAGGGGTCCTTGCGGGGCTCGGCGGGCGGCGCGGCCGCGATCGCGGCGAACTCCTCCAGCGCCCACTCCAGCTTGCCCTGCCGCTGAAGCTCCTTCTCCAGCGCGTCGCGCAGGTCGATCAGCAGCTCCACATCGAGCGCCGCGTACCGCAGCCACGGCTCGGGCAGCGGGCGGGTGGACCAGTCGACGGCGGAGTGGCCCTTCTCCAGTACGAAGCCGAGCACGTTCTCCACCATCGCGCCGAGTCCGACGCGGGGGAATCCGGCCAGCCGCCCGGCCAGCTCGGTGTCGAACAGGCTGGTCGGCACCATGCCTATCTCGCGCAGGCAGGGCAGATCCTGGGTGGCGGCGTGCAGCACCCACTCGGCCCCGGACAGCGCGTCGCCGAGGGCGGAGAGGTCGGGGCAGGCGACGGGGTCGATCAGGGCGGAGCCCGCGCCCTCGCGGCGCAGCTGCACCAGATAGGCCCGCTGGCCGTACCGGTAACCGGAAGCGCGTTCGGCGTCCACGGCGACCGGGCCGGTGCCCGCGGCGAACGCGGCCACGGCCTCGGCGAGCGCGGCGGCGTCCGCGATGACCGGCGGAATCCCCTCGCGGGGTTCGAGCAGGGGGGTCGGCGCCGCCGCCTCAACGGGTCCCGCGTCCGGGGGCGTGCCCCCGGTGATGCGCCGGGAACTGTCGCTTGCGGTCTCTTGGGCGTCCGTCACACGCCAAGGGTATCCGCATGCCCGCGGCCCTGGCCTGCACGTTCGACCGACATCCCCACTGACCGGCCAAAACGCGCCGCACGCGGGCGCATACCGCGCGGCGTACGGCGCACCGGCGCACGGCGCACGCGCCGGTGCCCGGCGGCGGGACCTTCCGCCGACGGGCCCCGGGGGGCGGGGGGGCGGGGGGGGGGGGGCGGAAAGGCCGGGAAATGTTAGCGGGGTGTGCCCAGTG
>NZ_JBHXLV010000232.1:0-10193 GCF_042721685.1 Streptomyces sp. NPDC058459
GGTGTGGCGGAGGTCGTGGCGGCGCAGGTGTTCGTAGCCGAGGCGGGTGACGACCTCGTCCCAGTGGGTCGCGTCGCGCAGGACCGCGGTGGAGATGCGTCCTCCGCGTGGGCCGGTGAAGAGGCGTGCGTCGGGGGCTGGGCCTGCGGCGAGGACGCGCTGGGCCACCAGTGGGCGGATCTCCTCGATGATGGGCACTTTGCGGGCGCGCTTGCCCTTGGTGCCCTTGTCGGTGAGACCGCCGGGGGCGGGTGTGGTCTGGCGTTGTACGGTCCAGATCCACTGGCTGGTGTCGATGTCGCCGACGCGGCATCCGGAGACTTCGCCGATCCGGGCGGCGGTGCTCGCGGCGAAGAGGACGACGTCGCCCCAGCCCTGGTACTGGTTGTGAGAGGCGGCCACGAGTGCGTCGGCCAGTTGGACGAGTGTGGTCCAGTCGGGCAGGGCGAGGGCTCGTGGGTCGCGGAGTTCGTCCTCGGCCTGCTTGTAGAGCTTCTGCCAGCCGCTGACCCGGGCGGGGTTGACTTTGATGATGCCGTCTCGGACTGCCTGCTCCATGACGCGGACCAGGACGGCGATGGTGTTCTTCACCGTGGAGCGGCTGTGCTCGTCGACGATCCAGTTCTGCACGCTGCGGTCGACGACGCCGTTGGTGATCATCCGTACGGCGAGGTGGCCGAGCGCGGGGACGACGCGCATCCGCCATCCCGCCAGATACGGGTCGAGGGTCTTCAACTCCAGCCCGCGCAGGGCGAGGTCCATGTTTGTGTCGCCGTATTCGGCGAGTTTCATGGTGGCGAGCGTGGGGGACAGCCCGGCCTGTGCGGCTTCGATGATGTCCTGGAGCCACTCCTGCGCCTCGTCCTCGTCCGCCTTTCCCTCCGACAGGGACAGGCGCCGCTTCGTAGCCGGATCGAACCAGCGGACACGCGCTCGGTAAGGATTGGGTCGATCGGGCCGGTACTCGATATCGGTGGAGAGCCGGACACCGACCGGAACAACGGCCTTCTCGGCCATCAGGCTTCCCTACCCGGGACGGTCCGGCGGCTGCGCAGCCATTCCTCCACGTCGAGCGCGCTGTACATGATCACGCGTTCCGAAACGGAGACAAACGGCGGACCCTGCGGCGGCCGAGCGGTGCGCCAACGGCGCAGAGTCGAGGCGTCCACGTCCAGGCAGACGGCGAGGTCACTCGTCGAATACCAGGCATTGGCCAGCAGGAGGGATGAACGGCAGTCAGCGGGGACGGTGGCAGAGCATTTGACTGTGGAGTGCGCCGCTTCCTCCTTCTGCTTGCGCGGTTGACGGTCTGTTGAGGCGGTTATCGGTTCGAGGGGCAAGTGCGGTGGATCTCCGAGCGTTGTGGAGCACCAAACGGATGCGGGAGAAGGTCACCGGCGACGGGGCAAACGGCTCGCAAGGGGAGGACGCGGCAAGTTGCCGCTTTGGTGGCGGGGAGTCGTCGCTGAGGGATCGAACCGCGGGAGTGCTCGGGGCGGACGTTGCAACAACAATCGTCTGTAGAAACGCCGGTTTGGCTAACCGGCGATGTGCGGCTATGTTCCGCTCGCTCACGAGATCGCCGGAGCGCGGCTCCCAGAGGCGACAAGTTCGTCGGACGCGCCAGCGATCGCGTACCTGCTTGGCGCAGGCGCCGTGCCGTTTCATGCCTTTCCGATGACCCACCACGTGGAGTGCGTCGCGATCCTTGAGCCTGCCGAAAAGGGCCGCTGACCTGCGGTTTTAGTGGGTGTGCGAGATGTGCGCTATGCGCGTTACGGGCGATATCTTGACGCTGAAATGACGCTCTCAGAGGTATCTTGACGCTCATTTGACGCTCGTTCTGATGGGGCATCAGATGGGTTGAAGGGCTGTTCAAGTGGCCTGTTGATTTCCCCGATGAGGCAGGAGGACCTGGGATGTCTTGACGCCGAGCGGCCACCCGCGTGGCCCGGCGACTTGGAGCCATGCTCTCGGCATTGGGCTCCCGATGTCGCGGCGCCTGACTTCTGATGTGGGCGGGACATGTGAAGGTAACTCCCGAGCGGCGTGGCCGAGGTTCGCTTTGGAACGGCCGTACCCCGATAGGGGTGCCAGGATCAGCGGCGCACTTTGCCGCGCCCCCTCGGTGCCGTAACCGAAAAAGTAGTGACCGCGCGGGCTCGGGGGCACATGTGTTCGCCTCCAAGGTTGACGCGACTTTCGGGCATCCGCGCCTCGCCGCCATCTACGACCCACTCGGCGACCGTAGCGATCTCGACGCGTATCTCGCGATGGGGGAGGAGTCCGGCGTGCGGTTCTTGCTGGGCATCGGTTGCGGTACGAACATGTTCGCGCTGCTGCTCGCCGAGCGCGGGATCACGGTCACTGGCGTCGATTCCGCGCGGGCGTCCGTCGACGTCGCGCGCGGCAAGCCGGACGCGGGGCGGATGCGCTGGCTAGATTACCGACGTCGCCGTGGTCTCCGGCTTCTGTGGGTGCCGGGCTGCCTTGCTTCAGATGCATGAGTGGGCGTGTTGATGCGCAGTGTCGGATATCGGCCTACCGAGGGCGGGCGCGCCTGTGGTTCGCCTGGTCCTGATTTGGGGTCTCGTTGTCAGTGGTAGCCCATATCATCCGCTCACCCGTATGCAGCAGGTTCGGAGCGGAGCGGTACGACATGGCACGACAACGTCCGTGGATCATCGAAGACAGCGCGATCGCCTCACCCGATCAAGATCGTTTTGATCATCGGTCAGTGAGCCGTGAGCTCCTCGGTATCGTCCGCGGCTCCACTCAGCCGCTCGCTGTCGGACTCCTTGGGCCGTTCGGCAGTGGCAAGTCCTCCGTCGTCCGTCTCCTGGCAGACGAACTGAAGGGCGACAAGAGCTGGGCGATCCTGCACTTGAGCGCTGAGCGACACAGTGGGTCAGCCCGTGCGAGAGGACTGTTGTACGGGCTACTTGACGAAGCCCGGCGGCAGGATCTCATCACCGTCAAGCAATGGGAATCCGAACGGGCCTGCTTGGAGGGCAGCCGTCAGCGCACTGCACCGCGCCCTACCGGGAAATCCGCCAAGCCGGGAAGTACTCGGTGGTTCAGCTACCCCGCAGCCGCTGGTGCGGCGCTCACGTGGCTTATTGCCTCCCTGGTTGCGATCTGGCTGCTCGGCGCACTTATTGTGGCGATCGGCCACTTTTTCGAGCGCGGAGCGGGGGCGTCGGCCTGGACCTGGTTCGCAGCTCGGGGCGCCGGCCCGCTGACAACTGCCTTGTCAGGCACTGCGGTCGTGGCCTATGTCCTCGGAACAGCCAAGGACGGCGCACTGTCCACGCTCAAGAAACACGAGATCACCCTCACCACGCCCCGTCCGGAATCCACGGACGACCTGGAGCAGGTGTTCTCCGGGCTGATCGAGGCCATCGACCGTCGGCTGGTCGTCGCCATCGATGACATCGACCGCCTGGCAGCAGGCGAGGTGCTCGAAGCCATCACCACCGTCCGCAGCCTCCTGCTGACCGGTACCCATCACAAGCACCCACCCGTTTTCCTGCTCTCCTGCGACGAGGACATCGTTCGGGAGGCGATCGTCGGCGTGCGCCCGGGCCTGGCCCACCGACCTGCCCAGGGCACGCAATCGACTGCACAGCAGCGTCCGACCAGAGCTGCCGAACGCAAGGCGACGGAAGAAGCAGCACAGGAGTACTTGAACAAGCTGTTCACCGTCCGGCTCATGCTTCCCGCCCACCACGACGCGGATCTCCGGCAGTACCTTGAGCACCTTCTCACTCAGCCCGATCTGCACCCAGTGGTGGACCTGTTGGGCGGCATGTCCGCAGTGCGCGACGTCCTTGAGACCCTCATCCATCCGGAGGTCCGTGATCCCCGGCACGCCATCCGCCTGCTCAATGCCTTCCTAGCCGACTACGGGCTCGCCATCCGACGCGAGCAGGACAACGGCACGTCCGCCTGGATCGCCCCCGGCGAGGTCACCGGCCACCCCATCACCCTGGCCCGGATCACTACGCTCCGCCACGACTACCGGGCCCTATACGACGACATCCGCGCCGAACATGACCTGCTTGCCCTCTTGGACGACGCGCTGCTGGGTTCCTCCGGCGCGCTGCGTGATCCGCTTGTCGCTAGGTACACCCTCGATGACGAGGAAGACCGTATAGACGATGGATCCGTGGACCCATCCGAAACCCTTCCCCGTCTCGACACCGCGGCCCACCCGGGATTGCACTACCTGCGGGCCACGGCCTTCCGAGCGCAGATCAAGCGCACGACTCACCTGACGCCGCTCCTGACCCTGGGCTCCACACCTGCTAGCCGCGCTCTGGGTAGTGACCAGGCAGCAGCCGTCCAACGCGAACTCCTCCAACGCGACGCCGATGCCTTCCGCGACCGTCTCAAGGCCACCGATATGCGTGCGCGCGTGCTGCTTGCCGGGACCCACGCACTGGAATCCGCCCGCCCTCGCCAGGACCTCGACAACACGATGGCAGCGACCGTGCACGCTCTCGCGTACACGCCTGACCTTGTGGACCACCTTGTCTCTCACGACGATCCTGTCGGCCGCGCTCTGCTCAATCTGACCGACCGCATCGCCAGCCGGCGGTCCGAGACCGGGGCCGTCGCGGCCCAGCACCTCATCGGGATCCTCGACCTCTTGCCTCCAGCGCACCTGCCCTCCCTCTATGCCAGTCTCAGCACTCCTCCTGCCCCGGTGTCCGGAAGCACCTCCGAGGCAGACCAGCCGGCTTTCGCATGGGCCAGGGCGCTGATCGCGCTCCCTGCGAACGAACACCGTCAGCACCTGTGGCCGGCTCTCGAGTCGTACTTCCGTGCGCTCGCCCGCGCTGGGGGGCCTGGTGAACTGAAGACGTGGCTCGTGGAGCATGGTGAAGCATCCGAAGCACACCGCGCCTCGTGGCCACCAGACGCGTACCGCGCTCTCCTAGTGATGGCAGCCCGGGGCGCGGACAGCTCCGACAGGGCCGAGGTGCGCCATGCCGTCGAACAGGCAGCCGACCACCACCAGTGGCAGCGACCGATCATGCTCGGCATCCTGGAATGGTTGTCCGCCGACGATGACACACTGCGTAATCACGCCGTCGTCCTTCTGCGCCAGCGCGTGATTCCCGACGACGAATGGGGCAGTGCCACCGCCTCGGATGCGGCAACCGGTGCCACGCTCGCCACCGAGCTCCTTGGGCACGCGGTCGCTTTCCTCGTTGACGACGACGATGCCACGAGCTCCGAGCAGACTCTGGATCTTGTCCAACACTGGCTAAGGTCCCTCGGCGACCGCACCGTCCCCGATGGGCGCCAGGTCAGCGCTCTCGTTGCCGAGGCAGTCGCGCAGACTGCGCACACATGTCGAGAACTTGCCGCAGCGGCAGCTAGCGTTGTTCCCGACCTGCAGTTCCAGGATCAAGCAACCTGTGTCGTGGCCATCGCCGGTCATCTCGGAGAAGCGGTATCCGCCGATGCAACCGTGGCCGACGCGCTCGGGGAAGCCGTTTTGACCTTTATGCGGGTTACCTCGAACGACTCCGCAGCCCAGGAAGCCGCCCGTGCCTGCCGCACCGCCCTGACGGCTAACGTCGCCGCCGATGACGCCCGCGGCGCATTCGCACGACGACACCTTGCCGCGGTAATGACCACCGACGCGGGCCGGGAAGCGGCTACTGCCCTGATCGACGAATTCACGAATCGGCTGGCACAGCACCACCTGCCGCTCGGTGCGGACATTTTCTCCAGCCTGCACGTTGTGCTCAGCGACCCGTCCGCGAGGGCCGCCCGGCTCGCCCAAGTACTGTCGCACCTGTACAACCGCATGAACACGCAACCGGCTCAGAACGCAGGCTTTGCAGCCCACTATGTGGCGGATCCAACCGTCAGCGTGCAATGGCTATTGTGGATCGGTGAGCAGTGGGCCTCCATCCCGAACCATGAGCGTTCACTCGTCATGGCCGCTGCCCATCGCTCCGACCTCGCCCAGAGCAATGGACTGCCTGACCTTCTTGCCCGGCATCTCCTGGAAACGGGCGAAGCGGAACCTTGGCAGCATGCCGCAGCCCTCTGGAACACAATCGCCCCGCAACGCCAAGCGGCCCTGCTCGTCGCTGCGAACGGTCGCTGCTCCGACCTCGCTGATCGAGCTGCTCAAGCAGCACCAGACGTCATCACGACAGCCCTCATTACAGCTAGTACCAGCGAACTACCGGCGCTCCTCACCCTGATCTCGACGAGTCCGCAGGCTTCCCAGATCATCTCCGACTACTTTGACGACGCCGTCGAGGCTCGGGTGTGGGACGAGGCGCATGCAGTTCTCACTGTTGTCGCTTGCCCTGATCCTGAGTCTCTTTGGAAGGTCCTCATTGCGGCCCTTGCAAAGGGGCAAGGCACGATCGAGCGCGTCGGCCCGCTCATCGCGGCGCTCCTCACGCACACTCCCGACAGCGCTCCCGGCAACCTCGTGGACGAGATAGCTCCCGTGCTCCGCGACGCGACCGTCAACACTGCCACCACACTCGGCTACGCCGTTCGCCCCGCACCTGATGTCTCCACGGCGCTGCGGCGCACGTTGCACGGTCACAGCAAGACTGCCGCGGAGAAAGAACGGACTACTGCTTTTAAGAAGGCAGCAGGTATCCGATGAGGATGCATCTGGAGCGGGTGAGCGTCTCCGCCGAGGTGCTCTGTGGAGGCAGCAGCCTGCGGTCCGCCGCCGTGGTGCCCGAGCTGCCGGGCGGGGGCACTCGCGTATGAACGACGTCTCGGCGAAACAGCAGTTGGTCGTCCGGTTGCGGGTGAGCTCTTCCATGACCGAACTTCGTGCCGACGCCGTACCTTCGTCGAGTAGGTCGACGGGCTGAGCGAGTGGTGTCGACGTTCAATGGGTCTGCTGCACGATCAGGTGACATCTGAACTGGCCTGCCCCGTGGAGCGGGTGGGAAGGATGTCGCTGTGCCCAAGCCATACCCGGAAGAGTTCCGCTAGGACGTCGTGCGGGTCGCGAGGAACCGCGGCCCGGGCGTGACGGTCGAGCAGGTGGCCGCCGACTTCGGCATTCACGCGATGACGCTGTGGAAGTGGATGCGTCGCGCAGACATCGACGACGGAGTGAAGCCCGGGACGACTACGCAGGAGAACGCGGAACTGCGGGAAGCGCGTCGGCGGATCAAGCTGCTGGGGCAGGAGAACAAGGTCCTGCGCCGGGCCGCGGCCTACCTGTCGCAGGCGCATCTGCCGGGAAAAGGATCTACCCGCTCGTGAAGGAGCTGGCCACGGGCGGGATTCCCGTCACGGACACGTGCCGGGTCCTGAAGCTCGCCAGACAGCCCTACTACCGCTGGCTTGAACAGCCGCTGACCGATGCCGAGTTCGAGCAGGCCACACGCGCGAACGCGCTGTTCGACGCTCACCGCGATGATCCGGAGTTCGGCTACCGATTCCTGGCCGACGAAGCCTGCAGCGCGGGATCGGGCATGGCCGACCGGACCGCGTAGCGGATCTGCCGGGACAACCGCTGGTGGAGCGTGTTCGGGAAGAAACGCGGCAAGGCCAAGAAGGCCGGTCCGCCGGTGCACGACGACCTCGTGGTGTCTGGGGTTTTGCCGGGCAAGTTTCGGCCGCCCAGCACGCTTTGCTCCAGGCCCGCCGATAGGGTGGGCGGTCTGGGAGCGAGGAGGTGGACGATGGCACTAACCACGTCGCTGGCCGGCCGGGTCCGGAACACGAGCCTGCCGAAAAGCCATGCCCTTTTGCCGCTCCTGGAGGCCGTGGTCAACGCCATCCAGGCGATCGACGCCCGGTTCGGCGACGACGCAGAGCCCGGTCGTCTGAGCATCAGGATCCGGCGCAGCCAGCAGGAAGCAGTCGACTTCAGCCACGTCGGCCCAGGGCGCGCGGCGTTGAAGCCCATCGTCGGCTTCCACGTCGATGACAACGGAGTGGGCTTCACTCCGGAGAACATGACATCTTTCGAGACGTTGGACAGCGACCACAAGGCCGACATGGGCTGCCGCGGTGTGGGGCGCCTGCTCTGGCTCAAGGCGTTCGACAGGGTCACGGTCCGCAGCGCCTACGAGGACGAAGCTGGATGCCTTAACGGGCGGCAGTTCCGCTTCTCCGTCCAGGGAGAGGTCGAGCCGGACGGGGAAGCGGACACTCCAGCTGAGGTCGGCACGACCGTGAGTCTCGACGGGTTCAAAAGGCCCTTCCAGCAGAGCGCCCTGAAGACCGTCGAGGCCATTGCCCGTGAGGTCTTCGAGCACTGCATCTGGTACTTTCTGCGCCCCGGCGGCGCGCCCGACATCACGGTGGCCGACGATGACGGGGCGGTCTCGCTCAACAGCCTCATGCACGACTTCGTGTACTCCGACATGCAAAGGACATCGATCGACGTCAAGGGGGAGAGGTTCGACATGGTGAGCCTCCGCCTGAAGTCCTCGCCGAGGAACCTCGCACCACGGCTGTACTGGTGTGCTGCGAACCGTGTGGTGATGGAGGAAAACCTCACCAGCAAGGTGCCAGGGCTCTACGGGAGGCTCAGGGACGCGGAGTCCTCCCCGTTCACGTACGTCTGCTACTTGTCCTCCGACTTCCTGGACAGCCACGTCCGCGCCGACCGTACGGCCTTCGACATTAGCGAGCGTGTGCCGGGCACACCACTGATCGAAGACGTGTCGATGGACGACATCCGGGAGAGCGTGCTGAAGGAGGTCGAGAGCATCCTGGCCGGACCGCTCAGCGCAGCACGCGAGGAGGGCAAGGTCCGGGTCCACGAGTTCGTCAGCAACCGTGCCCCGAGGTACCGGCCCGTCCTGTCGCGACTCGAGCCGCTCGGCGTAACCGTGGATCCGTCCATCAAGGACCACGACCTCGAACTGCTGCTCCACAGCAACCTCCAGAAGCTCGAAGCGTCCGCGCTCGCCGAGGGCCACGCCGTCCTGGGTGAAGCAGGCTCCGCCCAGCCGGAAGGCTACGACGAACGGCTCGCCCGGTACCTGAACACAGTGACCGACATCAACCAGTCCGACCTGGCCGCCTACGTCTCGCGCCGACGAACGATCCTCGACGTACTCTCCAGGCAGATCAGGTCCGACGACCAGGGCAGGTACAGCAGGGAGGACGCGATCCACTCACTGCTCATGCCGATGCGGACTGACTCGAACGAGATCGGCACCGAAGCCTCCAATCTCTGGATCATCGACGAGCGGCTCGCGTTTCACGACTACCTCGCCTCCGACAAGACGCTTAAGAGCATGCCGATCACGGGCTCCGATTCGACGAGGGAGCCCGACCTGCTCTCGACTCGGCTCGTCGGCTCGCCGGTGCTGGCCGCGGAAGGGGGAACGCTCCCGCTGCCGTCCATCGTCGTGATCGAGGTCAAACGGCCGATGCGCAATGACGCCTCGGAGGACAAGGACCCGATCCAGCAGTGTCTGGACTACGTGAAGCGTGTGCGCGCCGGCGGAGTGAAGACCGCGCTGGGGCGGCCGATCCCCCCGACGCGTGAGGCACCTGCCTTCTGCTACGTCCTCGCCGACCTCACAAAGACGATGGTGGACAGATGCGAATACGCGGGCCTGCGGCCCACCCATGACGGCATGGGCTATTTCGGTTTCAACGAGCCGTGCAAGGCATACATCGAAGTAGCGAGCTTCGACCGTATCGTCAACGCCGCCACCGAACGCAACCGGGCGTTCTTCGACAAACTCGGACTACCCTCCAGCTGACTTAAGATTCCAGCGGCCGTCGGTGTCGAATGGACACTGGTAGGCGTAGGAATCGACCTTCGCCAGCTCACGCAATACCTCCCGCCTGGTTGGCGGGCCCGGCCGAGTGCATACGGGGCCTGGAGAGGGGCGAGTTGTTCCGCGTGCGCCTCCTAGAGCGTTACCGAAGTTCGTGGCCAATGTGCTCGCATCCGTGCCGCGCAGGGATTAGCGGGGCAGGGGAGAGTGCTATCTGCGTGAATTGATGCTGGATGGGCGACGCAACTCGATCTAGCCGATGGCACAGCGGTGTGAAAGTAATAGTGCCAGTTTGCGGTGTAGCAGTGGCGTTGTGGTAGGTCAACGCGCATAGCCGGGGGCTGGCGGACTACCTTTTCCAGCTGCACGCATTCTCATATCGCCCTACACATCGGCAGACAGACGTTGCGATCTTGGCCATACCGGATCCCCGCCATGGCTTAGCGC
>NZ_JBHXLV010000233.1:0-10170 GCF_042721685.1 Streptomyces sp. NPDC058459
ACCCTTCCCCCCACGCTCGGGGTCGCGGGGCGGGGCGGCGTCCGGCACGGCTCAGCCGTAGGAGGGCGCCTCCCGGCCCGGAACCTCCGCCAGGGCCACCGTCCTTCGCTCGCGGCGGGAGATCTCGCAGGCCTCGGCGACGCGCAGGGCCTGCAACGCCTGCCAGCCGTCGCAGGGGTTGGGGCGTTCGCCGCGTACGACATCGACGAAGGCGCAGAGTTCGGACTCGTAGGCGGAGCCGAAGCGTTCGAGGAAGCCCGCCCAGGGCCTGTCGGCCGGGGGAGGGCCCGTCGGTTCGGTGGAGGCGATCGGGGTCCGGTCGTCCAGCCCGACGACCACCGTGTCCAGTTCGCCGGACAGCTCCATGCGTACGTCGTAGCCGGCGCCGTTGAGACGGGTCGCGGTCGCCGTGGCCAGGGTGCCGTCGTCCAGAGTGAGCACGGCCGCGCCGGTGCCGACGTCACCGGCCTCGCGGAACATCGGGGGACCGGCGTCCGAGCCGGTCGCGTACACGTCCACCACCTCGCTGCCGGTCACCCAGCGCAGCACGTCGAAGTCGTGGATGAGGGTGTCCCGGAACAGGCCCCCGGACAGCGGCAGCCACTCGCGCGGGGGCGGGGACTGGTCGGAGGTCAGGGCGCGTACGGTGTGCAGCCGGCCGAGCCGGCCCGAGCGCACCGCCTCGCGGGCGCCGGTGTACCCCGCGTCGAAGCGCCGCTGGAAGCCCATCTGGAGCACGGCGCCCGCCGCCGCGACCTCGGCGAGCGCGTGCAGTGTGCCGGGCAGGTCGAGCGCGATCGGCTTCTCGCAGAAGACCGGCAGCCCGGAGCGGGCCGCGCGGCCGATCAGCTCCGCGTGCGCGGCAGTCGCCGTGGTGATCACCACCGCGTCCACGCCCCAGTCGAAGACCTCGTCCACGCCTGGCGCCGCCGTCTCGCCCAGCCGGTGCGCCAGTTCCTGCGCGCGTGACGGATCGGAGTCCGTCAGGATCAGCGATCCGACCTCCCGGTGGCGGCTCAGCGTGTTGGCGTGGATGGTACCGATGCGGCCCGTACCGATGACCCCGATGCGCATGAGGACACATTGAGGGGGAACAGGGTGCGCCTGTCAATTGGAATGTCCGGACAACCAGACTTCACGACTTCCCGTCAACCGGTCGCCGGACTACCCTCGGGCCCGTGCCGAAACCAGATGTGGACCCGACCGCGCCGCTCGACCTCCGCGTGGACCGAAGCTCCCCGGTGCCGCTGTACTTCCAGCTCGCCCAGCAGCTGGAGGCCGCCATCGAGCGCGGCGTCCTCACCCCCGGCAGCCTGCTCGGCAACGAGATCGAGCTGGCCGCCCGGCTCGGCCTGTCCCGGCCCACCGTCCGCCAGGCCATCCAGTCCCTCGTCGACAAGGGCCTGCTGGTGCGGCGCCGGGGCGTCGGCACCCAGGTCGTGCACAGCCAGGTCAAGCGCCCGCTGGAACTGAGCAGCCTCTACGACGACCTGGAGGCGGCCGGACAGCGGCCCGCCACCAAGGTGCTGGTCAACACCGTCGTCCCGGCCACCGCCGAGATCGCCGCCGCGCTCGGCGTCACCGAGGGCGGTGACGTGCACCGCGTCGAGCGGCTGCGGCTGGCCCACGGCGAACCGATGGCGTACCTGATCAACCATCTGCCGCTCGGCCTGCTGGACCTCGACACCGCCCGGCTGGAGGCCACCGGGCTGTACCGGCTGATGCGCTCGGCCGGCATCACCCTGCACAGCGCCCGACAGTCCATCGGCGCCCGCGGCGCCACCCCCGCCGAGGCCGACCGGCTCGCCGAGGCCGAGGGCGCCCCGCTGCTCACCATGAGGCGCGTCACGTTCGACGACACCGGCCGCGCGGTCGAGCACGGCGACCACACCTACCGTCCGGCCCGGTATTCCTTCGAGTTCCAGCTCCTCGTGCGCCCCTGAGCCGCCCTCGGTCCGCGTCACGTTGTCCGGACAAAGGGCCTGTCGGACGTGCCCCGGACAGGTGACCAGTACTCCGAGTGTTCGATACTGAAGTGTTTGCGTCAGAACACAGCACCTCGGAACACGGCACCTCAGAACACGGCAAGAAGGGGCATGGCCTCGTGGCACGGTTTCAGAACCGGACAGGCATGACGGTGGCAGGAGCGTGTGCACTGCTCGCCTGCGTCTCGCTGACCGCCTGCAGCAGCACCGGTGGCAAGCGGGCCGAGGACGCCCGCAATGCCGCCACGGCTCAGGGCAGGGCGGCGGTGACCACCCCCCGCTGGACCATCGCGATGATCACCCACTCCGGGGACGGCGACACCTTCTGGGACATCGTGCAGAGCGGCGCCAAGCAGGCGGCGGTCAAGGACAACATCAACTTCCTGTACTCGCACGACGACGAGGCCCAGCAGCAGGCCCAGCTGGTGGACGCCGCGATCGACAAGAAGGTCGACGGGATCATCGTCAGCCTCGCCAAGCCCGACGCCCTCAAGGCGGCCGTGGCCCGCGCCCGCGAGGCCGGCATCCCGGTGGTCACGGTCAACTCGGGCTCGGCTCAGTCGAAGTCGTTCGGCGCGCTCAGCCACATCGGCCAGGACGAGACCATCGCCGGTGAGGCCGTGGGCGAGGAGCTGAACAAGCGCGGCCGCGAGAACGCCCTGTGCGTCCTGCACGAGCAGGGCAACGTCGGCCACGAGCAGCGCTGCGACGGCGTGGCGAAGACCTTCAAGGGCAAGGTCCGCAAGCTCTACGTCAACGGCACCAACATGCCCGACGTCCAGTCCGCCGTGGGCGCCAAGCTCCAGGCCGACCGGGACGTGGACGCCGTCGTGACCCTGGGCGCCCCCTACGCCGACACCGTGGTGAAGGCCAAGGAGGACACCGGCAGCAAGGCGGAGGTCGACACCTTCGACCTCAACGCCAAGGTCGCCGCCGAGCTGAAGGACGGCACCCTCGGCTTCGCCGTCGACCAGCAGCCCTACCTCCAGGGGTACGAGGCGGTCGACCTGCTGTGGCTGTACAAGTACAACGGCGACGTCCTCGGCGGCGGCAAGCCGGTCCTGACCGGCCCGCAGATCATCACCAAGGACCAGGCGGGCGCGCTCGCGGCGTACACCGATCGGGGCACCCGATGAGCACCACCACCGGCACCCGGCCCACCCCGGGCCCGGCGCCGGGGGGCGAGCAGCCGCGTGACGAACGGCTGCTGCGCACCTCCCCGCTGCGCAAGCTGCTCTCCCGGCCCGAACTGGGCTCGGTCGTAGGCGCCCTCGCGGTCCTGGTCTTCTTCGCGGTAGCCGCCGACGGCTTCCTGCGCCCGTCCAGCATCAGCACCGTGCTCTACGCCTCCTCGACCATCGGCATCATGGCCGTACCCGTGGCCCTGCTGATGATCGGCGGCGAGTTCGACCTCTCCGCGGGCGTCATGGTCACGTCCTCCGCGCTGATCTCCTCCATGTTCAGCTACCAGCTGACGGCCAACGCCTGGGTCGGCGCGGGCGTCTCGCTGCTGGTCACGCTGGCCGTCGGCGCGTTCAACGGCTTCGTGCTGACCCGTACGAAGCTGCCCAGCTTCATCGTCACGCTGGGCACCTTCCTGATGCTCACCGGCATCAACCTGGGCTTCACCAAGCTGATCGACGGGACCGTCTCCACCAAGTCCATCGGCGACATGGAGGGCTTCCCGAGCGCACACGCCCTGTTCGCCTCGACGCTCGGCCTCGGCGGGGTCGGCCTCAAGGTCACCGTGCTGTGGTGGCTGGGGCTCGTCGCCCTCGCCTCCTGGGTGCTGCTGCGGACCCGCGTGGGCAACTGGATCTTCGCGGTCGGCGGCAACGAGGACGCGGCCCGTGCGGTCGGCGTCCCCGTCGCCAAGACCAAGATCGGCCTCTACATGGGCGTCGCGTTCGGTGCCTGGGTGTCCGGGCAGCACCTGCTGTTCTCCTTCGACACCGTCCAGTCCGGCGAGGGCGTCGGCAACGAGCTGATCTACATCATCGCGGCCGTCATCGGCGGCTGCCTGATCACCGGCGGCTACGGCAGCGCCATCGGCTCGGCGGTCGGCGCGCTGCTGTTCGGCATGACCAGCAAGGGCATCGTCTTCGCCGAGTGGAACCCCGACTGGTTCAAGTTCTTCCTCGGAGCCATGCTCCTCCTGGCGACCCTGCTCAACACCTGGGTCCGCAAGCGCGCGGAGGCCACGAAATGACCGTCACCGAAGAGCGCGTCCCCCTGGTCGAGCTGACCGGCGTCAGCAAGCGCCACGGCAACGTCCGCGCCCTGGAGGGCGTCTCCCTCCAGGTGCACGCCGGGGAGATCACCTGTGTCCTCGGCGACAACGGCGCGGGCAAGTCCACCCTGATCAAGATCATCTCGGGCCTCCACCAGCACGACGGCGGCACCCTCGGCATCGAGGGCGAGGAGACCCGGCTCGCCTCCCCGCGCGACGCCCTGGACCGGGGCATCGCCACCGTCTACCAGGACCTCGCCGTCGTCTCCCTGATGCCGGTCTGGCGCAACTTCTTCCTCGGCTCCGAGCCCCGCAGGGGCAAGGGCCCCTTCGCGCGCCTGGACACCGACCTCATGCGCCGCACCACCCGCGAGGAACTGCTGCGCATGGGCATCGACCTGCGCGACGTCGACCAGCCCATCGGCACCCTCTCCGGCGGCGAGCGCCAGTGCGTGGCCATCGCGCGTGCCGTCCACTTCGGCGCCAAGGTGCTGGTCCTGGACGAACCCACCGCCGCCCTCGGCGTCAAGCAGTCCGGTGTGGTCCTCAAATACGTGGCCGCGGCACGGGACGCCGGTCTGGGTGTCGTGCTGATCACCCACAACCCGCACCACGCGCATCTCGTCGGCGACCGCTTCGTGCTGCTGCGGCGCGGCACCATGGTGGGCAACCACACACGTGACGAGATCACCCTGGACGAACTGACCAGGCAGATGGCCGGCGGAGCGGACCTGGACGCTCTGCACCACGAGCTGAACCGCGGCTGACGGGCGCGGGGCCGCGGGGTTTCGCGGCTCCGCTCCCGACCGCGCCGCACTCGGCGTGAGCGTGAGGCACAATCGAGCGCGATGAGCACCTACCGCGACCTCGCCGCCCCCATCGGCTCCCGCCGCGCCCCCGTCCTGCGCACGGTGGGCACCCGGGAACGCCGCTCCCACCTGACCGCGCCCCGGGTGCCCACGGTCGGGATCGACATCGGCGGCACCAAGGTCATGGCGGGCGTCGTGGACGCCGACGGCAACATCCTGGAGAAGCTCCGGGCGGAGACCCCGGACAAGTCCAAGAGTCCCCGGGTCGTCGAGGACACCATCGTCGAGCTGGTGCTCGACCTCTCCGACCGGCACGACGTGCACGCCGTCGGCATCGGGGCGGCCGGCTGGGTCGACGCCGAACGCAACCGGGTGCTGTTCGCCCCCCACCTGTCCTGGCGCAACGAACCCCTGCGCGACCGCCTCTCCGGCCGGCTGTCCGTGCCCGTCCTGGTGGACAACGACGCCAACACCGCGGCCTGGGCCGAGTGGCGCTTCGGCGCCGGGCGCGGCGAGGACCACCTCGTCATGATCACCCTGGGTACCGGTATCGGCGGCGCGATCCTGGAGGACGGCGCGGTCAAGCGGGGCAAGTTCGGCGTGGCCGGAGAGTTCGGCCATATGCAGGTCGTCCCCGGCGGTCACCGCTGCCCGTGCGGCAACCGCGGCTGCTGGGAGCAGTACAGCTCCGGCAACGCCCTGGTCCGCGAGGCGCGGGAGCTGGCCGCCGCCGACTCCCCGGTGGCCTACGGGATCATCGAGCACGTCAAGGGCAACATCGGCGACATCACCGGCCCGATGATCACCGAGCTGGCCCGCGAGGGCGACGCCATGTGCATCGAGCTGCTCCAGGACATCGGCCAGTGGCTCGGTGTCGGCATCGCCAACCTGGCCGCCGCCCTAGACCCCTCCTGCTTCGTGATCGGCGGTGGCGTCAGCGCCGCCGACGACCTGCTCATCGGCCCCGCCCGGGACGCCTTCAAGCGCCACCTCACCGGGCGCGGCTACCGCCCCGAGGCCCGTGTCACGCGCGCCCAGCTCGGGCCCGAGGCCGGCATGGTCGGCGCCGCGGACCTCGCCCGGCTGGTCGCCCGCCGCTTCCGCCGCGCCAAGCGCCGCCGCGTGGAACGCTACGAACGCTACGAGCGGTACACCCAGACCCGCCGGGACCGGGACACCGCATGACCACCTCGCTTCCCCACCAGGCGGCCGCCCCCACTACCCCGCACCCGGCGGGCGAGGACCCGCGTCACCGCGTCAAGCGCCGCGCCCTCACCCTGCTGATCATCGTGCTGCTCACCGGCGTACCGGCCGGCTATCTGGTGATCTCCGCCAACCAGAGCCGGGACAGCGGCAAGGACAAGGAAGCGAAGTACTCCGCCACCGGCCTCACCCCCGGCTGGCCCTCCAAGGTGCAGCGCCGCCTCTACCAGGTGCCCGTACCGCGCCCCGCCGACCGGCTCGCCTACTACGAGACCAACAACTGGAAGACCAGCCGCCTCTACGTGCAGTTCCGCACCAACGGCGCCGGCCTGGACAGCTTCCTCGGCGCCCTCGGCATGCGCCGGGACCAGCTGAAGCGGGGCTCGGTCACCATCGGCACCCGGGACCGGCAGATCTCCGGCTGGGAGTTCGCGGGGCCCGGCCCCTGGGCGAGCTACACCCGCAAGCAGAAGAACCCCGCGCCCACCCAGGAGGTGGTCGTGAACATGTCCGACCCGCAGTACCCGATGGTGTACGCGGTCTCGCGCACGGTGCCCTGAGCGGGCTTCGCACCCCGTTGTCAGACCCCACCCGTACAGTCGGAGACGGCTCGTCCGCCACGGACGGGGGATGGCGGGAGACAGCGGGAGACAGCGGGAGGAGACGGGAGGTGACGGGACACATGAGCGACGGCACGGCCACGGCACCGGCCCCCACGACAGGCCGCGCGCGGACCGAGGACACGGTCCCGGCACGCCTCGCCTGCGTCTACCTGCCCGCGCCCCTCCCGCGCGAGGCCCGCATCGCCTTCTGGGACCCCGCCGGCGACCCCCTCCTGGACGCCACCGACGAGCTGACCGTCGTACGACCGCACGGTACGGGTGTGCGCCGCCGCCAGGTGCCCGCGCTCACCCTGCCCCTCGCCGACGCGCTGCCCCTGCTGGTCCGCGCCCGGCACGACCCGGCCGCCCACCCGGCCACCGCCTGCTGGGGAGCCGCCGCGCTGCACGCCCTGCGCCTGGCCGCCCGGGGCCGGCTGCTGCCCGGCCTCACCCCGGGCGGGCACGACGCCTGGCGCGCCGGACCGCTGGAGCCCGACGACATCGCGCACCTGCGCGCGGTGGCCGCCGCCCTGCCGCCCGAGGGCCACGCCGTGCCGCTGCCCGGCCCCGCACCCCTCACCCTGCCCGAGCCCGAGGCCCTGGTCCGCTCCTTCCTCGACGCCGTCGCGGACACGCTGCCCCGCACCCCCGCCGCCCCGCACACCAGCGGGCGCCCTTTCGCCGCCCGCGAGCCGCAGCCGCTGCCCGGCGCCCACGACTGGGCAGCGGAGGTCGCCGCGGGCATGGACGCGGGCGTGCGCGTCTCACTGCGCCTGGACCTGTCCGGGTACAGCGTCTTCGACACCGGCGACGACGCGCGTGCGCGGTCCGCCGGTGCCGCCGTCGTCCAGGTCCACAGCCTCGCCGACCCCACCCTGGTGGCCGACGCGGCGGCGGTGTGGGCCGGGGACGCGGCCGCCTTCGGGCCCCGCGCGCACGTGGACGCCGCCCTCGCCGTCCGGCGCGCGGCGCGCGTGTGGGCGCCGCTGGACCGGCTCACCGAGCAGGACGTGCCCGACGTGCTGGCCCTGTCCGAGGAGGAGGTCACCGACCTGCTCGGCGTCGCCGCGACCAGGCTCGCGGCCGCCGGGGTCGCCGTGCACTGGCCCCGCGACCTCGCGAGCGACCTCGCCGCCACCGCCGAGGTCCGCACCGCCCCCGGCTCCGCGACCGACGGCACCGGCTTCTTCGAGAGCGAGGAACTGCTCAGCTTCCGCTGGCAGCTGGCGCTCGGCGGCGACCCGCTCACCGAGGCCGAGATGGACGCCCTCGCCGAGGCCCACCGCCCGGTCGTCCGGCTCCGTGACCGCTGGGTCCTGGTCGACCCCGCCCTGGTCCGCAAGGCCCGCAAGCGCGAACTGGGCCTGCTCGACCCCGTCGACGCGCTCGCCGTCGCCCTCACCGGCACCGCCGAGGTCGACGGCGAGACCGTGGAGGCCGTCCCGACCGGCGCCCTCGCGGCCCTGCGCGACCGGCTCACCGAGGGTCTCGCCCCGGCCGAGCCGCCCGCCGGTCTCGACGCGACCCTGCGCGACTACCAGTTGCGCGGCCTCGCCTGGCTCGACCTGATGACCTCCCTCGGACTCGGCGGCTGCCTCGCCGACGACATGGGCCTCGGCAAGACGATCACCCTCATCGCCCTCCACCTCCGGCGCGCCAGTGCCGAGCCGACCCTCGTGGTCTGCCCCGCCTCCCTGCTGGGGAACTGGCAGCGGGAGATCAACCGCTTCGCGCCCGGTGTCCCCGTCCGCCGCTTCCATGGCGCCGACCGCACCCTCGACGGTCTCACCGGCGGCTTCGTCCTCACCACCTACGGCACCATGCGCTCCGCCGCCGCGCAGCTCGCCGAGCGCTCCTGGGGCATGGTCGTCGCGGACGAGGCCCAGCATGTGAAGAACCCGTACTCGGCCACCGCAAAGGCGCTGCGCACCATCAGGACTCCCGCGCGCGTGGCGCTCACCGGCACCCCGGTGGAGAACAACCTCTCCGAGCTGTGGGCCCTGCTCGACTGGACCACCCCCGGCCTGCTCGGCCCACTGAAGTCCTTCCGCGCCCGGCACGCGCGCGCAGTGGAGAACGGCGAGGACGCCGAGGCGGTGGAGCGGCTGGCGCGGCTGGTCCGGCCGTTCATGCTGCGCCGCAAGAAGTCCGACCCCGGCATCGTGCCCGAACTGCCGCCCAAGACCGAGACCGACCATCCCGTCCCGCTCAGCCGCGAACAGGCCGCGCTGTACGAGGCGGTGGTGCGTGAGTCGATGCTCTTCATCGAGGAGGCGGACGGCATCGCCCGCCGGGGCCTGGTGCTGAAGCTGCTCGGCGCCCTCAAGCAGATCTGCGACCACCCCGCCCTCTACCTCAAGGAGGAGCCGTCCCACCCGGACCGGCTCTCCGCCCGCTCCGGCAAGCTCGCCCTGCTGGACGAACTGCTGGACACCGTGCTGGCCGAGGACGGCTCGGTGCTGGTCTTCACCCAGTACGTCGGCATGGCCCGGCTCATCACCGCCCACCTGGCCGACCGCGCGATCCCCCTCGACCTGCTGCACGGCGGCACGCCGGTGCCCGAACGGGAGCGGATGGTCGACCGCTTCCAGTCCGGTGAGATCCCGGTCCTGGTGCTCTCCCTCAAGGCGGCGGGCACCGGCCTGAACCTCACCCGCGCGGGACATGTCGTGCACTTCGACCGCTGGTGGAACCCCGCCGTGGAGGAACAGGCCACCGACCGCGCCTACCGCATCGGCCAGACCCAGCCCGTCCAGGTGCACCGCCTCGTCACGGAGGGCACCGTGGAGGACCGCATCGCCGAGATGCTCACGGCCAAGCGCGCCCTCGCCGACGCGATCCTCGGCTCCGGCGAGGCCGCCCTCACCGAACTGACCGACCGCGAACTGACCGACCTCGTGTCCCTGCGCAGGCCCGCGTGAGTGCCGGGGAGCACAGCCCGGCGGAGGAGGCCCGCGAGGCGCTGCGCGCGGCGCGTCCGGGGGGCGCCTCCGGGGAGCCCGCCGGGGGAGGTTCCGGGTCGGCGGACGGCCTCGGTCAGGGGCCGGCGCCCGGGACCGGAGCCCGGCCCGGTGAGGTCGCACGGGCCGCGCTGCGGGCTGCCGTGGCGGCTCGGCGTGAAGGGGCGGAGGGGGAGCCACCCCCGGAGCCTCCGCAGCCTCCGGAGTCCCCGGAGTCCCCGAAGGCCCCGGAGCCCCCGGAGGCCGATGCCGCTTCCGGTGACCCGACCGCGCCCGCCGAACCCCGGCCGACCCCGGCCGGTGCCCGTCCGGGCGACGCGGCCCGCGAGGCACTCCGCGCTGCCCGGCGGGAGGCCGGGCGGCGTCCCCGTGGGACCGCCC
>NZ_JBHXLV010000234.1:0-10112 GCF_042721685.1 Streptomyces sp. NPDC058459
CCCGACCCCCGTGACGGGAGGGCGGCCCGGTGGTGCGTCGGCGGAGCTTGTCCGCGACCCGGACGGTCGTCCTTAGGAAGGCCGTCACCGGAGCGCCCTCGAAGAGGCGGCGTCCGGTCCGGGGAGCGCTCGGGCCGGACCCGTGACGGCGACTGTGAGGAGCGTGCCTGTTCGGGTGCGATTGAGCATGGGTGTCCCCCGTGGATGAGTGCGGTGGATCGACGCGGCGAATGCGCGTCGGACGTCGTCCGGCGCCGGCTGACCGGTCCGGCCCTGGTCGGTGCGACACCAAGAGCATGGGCAATGACCGGAATCCGGCGCAACGACCGCCGCCCCGCCGGCGGCGGTGGAACCATCCCACCCCACCTGACGTGCAGGTACATGAGCGCCCGGAACACGGAATGGGCGGCGGACGACGGGGGAACGGTGTCGACTCAGGACGAGGTCGAGAGGTTCGCGGCGCTGCTGCGCCTGCTGAAGGACCGCACGGACCGCAGCTACGGTTCGCTGGCCCGCCGCGTCAGCATGAACACCTCCACGCTGCACCGGTACTGCGCGGGCAAGGCGGTGCCGCAGGACTTCGCGCCCGTGGAACGGCTGGCGGCCTTCTGCGGGGCGACACCGGAGGAACGGCTCGAACTGCACCGGCTGTGGCTGTCGGCGGCGGCTCGGCAGCGGACGCGTACGGCCGGTCCGGCAGCGGTCGCGGGGCCGGCGCCGGACGCGGACGGATCGCCCGCCGAGGTGAGCGGTCCCGCCGGACAGCGCGTGGCCCCGGAGGAGATCAGGACCCCGGAGAAGCCCGCGCTCTCCTCGGCGCCCCGCCCCTGGCACCATCGCCGACGCGCCCTGGTGGCCACCACCGCCGCCTGCGCGCTGCTGGCCACGCTGGGCATCGTGTCCGCCCTGTCGGACCACCGTCACCCCCAGGCGCACGCCTCCCGCTCCGCGGACCCGCGGACGATCACTCCCGGCGGCAACACGGAACCACCGGCTACCACCTCTCCCGCCCCTTCTCGGAGCTCCAGGTCACCCGGCCACCGGCAGAAGGCCGCCGTCCCGTCCGGTACGGGCACCCGCACCCATCCGGCACCGGCCGTGAGGCCGCCCGTCGGCCCGCCCCTCGCCTGGAGCGTCGACTCCCAGGTCTGGCAGGGGGGTTGCGGCCACGACTACGTCATCGACAAGCCGCCCGCGCAGGTGCCTCCGCCGCCCGTGGAGCAGGACGCGGAGGCGTGGACGGTGACCCAGGGCGCGGTGCACGGGCGGCGGACGCTGGTGCAGATCTCGGTGCAGGGGCGGTCCTCCACGGCAGTGGTCCTGGAAGCGCTACGCGTCCGCGTCGTCAGCCGAGGCGCACCGGTCACCGGGACCGCGTACGCCATGGACCAGGGCTGCGGTGGCGATCTCGCGCCCCGCCGCTTCACCGTGGATCTCGATGCCGACCGCCCGATCGCACGCTCTGAGGACGGCGCCGACACCGGACGCACGCTGCCCGCCCTGCACTTCCCGTACCGCGTCTCCGCCGAGGACCCGGAGGTGCTGCTGGTCGAGGCGACGACGCGGGTCCACGACGCCCGCTGGTACCTCGAACTCGACTGGTCCTGCCAGGGCCGCACCGGCACGGTCCGCATCGACAGCCGGGGCGGCCCGTTCCGCACCACCGGCATCGACGGAATGCCCCGCTACTGGTACGGCACGAACGACGCGGGTGAACGGGCGTGGGTCCGCACCACCACTGAGGAGTGAGGCCGCCGTCGCGCGTGCCGCCGGAGCCGCCCTCACTCGATGCCGTGGGTCTTCCAGCCGCCCGCATACTGCCTGCACGCCCACGAGACACATCTCGCTCTTCAGCTCGCACAGCCACCCCTGTGTACTCCGTTCACCGCCATCCTTGTGACAACACGCCTGATGAGACGCTGTTCGCGGCGATCATCTACGTGCTGGTCAGCGGCTGTGCCTGGCGCCACCTGCCGCTTTGCTTCGGCATATCGAAGTCGACCGCGCACCGCAGGGTCCTGATCCGGTCGGGAGCCGGCGTCTGGGGGCGGCCGCACGAAGCCGTGCTGTACCGGCTCGACGACGCCGGCCTCATCGACGTCACCCGGGCCGCGCCCGGACACCGCCCACGTCCGGGCCGAAAAGGGCGAACACACAGGTCCGAGGCCCGTGGACCGGAAATGGTCACGTGGCAAACGCGAGTGCGCCCCCGCAAGGTGGTCATGACCGAGACGTGACCGCCAAGGGCGGCACGGGTTCCCCGCCCCAGACCCGTGGGACGGAACCTCGGGTCCTCCACCGGCGCCGTCGAACGTCACGGGTTCCCGTGACCGGGAAGGGGTCGGACGGGTGGAGGGGGTGTCAAGAGACGACTTCTGGTGACTGTCCCGGTGGTCGGGTATCGCGGAGGGTGATCCTCGCGTCGTCGTCGAACGAACCGAGGAGTTTCGTGCCATGCCCACTGATGACCACGAGTCGCTGCCCCTGACCTCGGCGCAGGCCGGTGTCTGGTTCGCGGAACGACTGGATCCCCTGCGCCGTGACTACGCCATCGGCGAGTACCTCGAGATCCACGGAGCCGTGGATGCGGAGCTCTTCCAGGAAGCACTGCGGCGGATGCTGGCGGAGACCGAGGTGCTGGGGATGCGCTTCGGGGAGAGCGGCGGGACGGTGTGGCAGCGGCCGGCGGCCGGGCTGCCGCCGTTCCGCCTGGAGACGGTCGACGTGAGCGCCGCTTCCGATCCCGTCGCCGCTGCCGAGGCGCGTATGCGGGCCGAGCTGGCGAGACCGATGGACCTGGCTCTCGGTGACGTGCACCGGCAGTTGCTGGTGCGCACCGGGTCCGAGACGTTCTGCTGGATGCACGGCTACCACCACATCGTCGCCGACGGTGTGAGCGGGCCGCTCCTCGCCCGCCGGGTCGCCGAACACTACTCCGCCCTGGCCGCCGGCGAGGACGTGCCGCCGTCCGGTGCCGCGCCGTGGCGGGAGATCCTCGCGGAGGAAGCGGCCTACCTCACCTCCGGGGCGCGGGAGGCCGACCGGGCCTTCTGGCAGGGCGTACTGGCCGACGCCCCCGAGCCGGTGGGATTCGCCGGGCGGCCGGGGCAGTCGGAGCAGCGGGGCGCCGGTGCTGCCGTACGCGACGTCGTGAGGGTCAGAGGTGACGTGCCCGACGGCGACGCGCGGATGCTGCGTGAGGCCGCCCGGACGTACGGCACACGGTGGTCCGCCCTCGTCATCGCGGCGGCCGCCGCCTACCTCCACCGGGTGGGCGGCTCCGAGGACGTGGTGCTGGGGCTGCCCGTGACCGGGCGCGCCACGGCCGCCGCCCGCCGGACGCCCGGCATGTTCTCCCGTGTCCTGCCCCTGCGTCTGGCCGTCACCGGCACGACGACCCTCGGCGAGCTGGTGCGCCGCACTTCGGCCGGCATCAAGGAGGTGCTCCGACACCAGCGGTACCGCATCGAGGAAGCGCACGGCGGCGCCCGACTGTGGGACGCCACGGTCAATCTGATGGCGTTCGACTACCGACTGACGTTCGGCGGAGCGCCGGCCACGGTCCACAACCTGACGGTCGGGCCCGTCGACCACCTCACGCTCAACGTCTACGACCGTGGGGCCGACAGCTCATTGACCGTGCAGGTGGAGGCGGATGCCGGCGAGATGGGCACGGACGAGGCGCACGCCCACCGGGAGCGGTTCACCCGGTTCCTCGCCGGCCTGGCCGCGGCCGGGCCGGACGCCCGCGTCGACTCGCTCGACCTGCTCTCGCCCGATGACGAGCAGCGGCTCGCGCTCTACGCGGACGGCGGGGCGTCCGCGACGGCCGCCGACGGCTGTCTGCACGAACTCTTCGAGCGGCAGGCCGCCCGCGCCCCCGATGCCGTCGCCGTCGTCTGTGACGGCGCGGAGCTGACGTACGGCGCCCTCGACGCGTGGGCGGAGGACATAGCGGGGCGACTCGCCTCGTCGATCGAACCCGGACAGCCGATCGGGGTGCGTGCGCGCCGCACGCCCGCGATGGTCGCCGCGCTGCTCGGCGTGCTCAAGGCGGGTGGCTGCTACGTGCCCCTCGATCCGGCGCTGCCCGCCGCGCGCGTCGCGTTCGTGGTGGAGCGGGCCGGGATCGGCGCCGTCGTCGCGGACACCGACACGGACGGGGGGATTCTGCCCGAGGGTACGGCCGTCGTGCCCGTGCGGCCGGGCCCTGAGGAAGGGGGCGCCCGGGGGGCGGGTGCCCTGGGCGTCCCGGACCGGCCCGATGCCCGACGTGGCGGGGAGCGTGCGCCGGTCACCGGGCTGTCGGCCGCCTACCTGCTGTACACCTCCGGCAGCACCGGCGAGCCGAAGGGAGTCGTCGTACCGCATGCCGCCGCGGTCGACTTCGTGTACGCCCATCTCGCGGTGGCGGGCATCGGGGCCGGTGAGGGCGGGGGTGAGCGGTTCCTCGGGTTCGCGGCGCTCTCCTTCGACGTGTCGGTCCTCGACGTGTTCGGCGCCCTGCTGAGCGGCGGCACGCTGGTCCTGGCCACCGACGAGGAGCGCACCGACCTGGACCGCCTCCAGTCGCTTCTGGCGCGTCAGGCGGTGACGGTCGCCGACCTGCCGTCCGCGCTGCTGCCCCTGCTGGACCCCGGCACGCTTCCCGCGCTGCGCTTCCTCTCCACCGGCGGTGAGGCCCCGTCGGGCGAGGCGGTGGCGCGCTGGGCGGCCGGGGACCGCGAGGTGTGGAACGGCTACGGTCCCACCGAGGCCACCGTCGAGGTCACGATGTACCGGTGCGCGCCCGGCGAGGGCGGCCGGGTGCCGCCGATCGGCCGTCCGATGGTCAACCACCGTGCCTACGTAGTGGACTCCCGGCTGCGGCTGCTGCCTCCCGGCGCGGCGGGCGAGCTGTGCGTGGCGGGCGCGGGTCTGGCGCGTGGTTACGCGGGCCGGCCGGGCCTGACCGCCGGGTGCTTCGTGCCCGACCCCTTCTCGGCCGCACCCGGGGCCCGGATGTACCGCACCGGCGATCTGGTGCGCTGGTCCGCGGACGGGAACCTGGAGTACCTCGGCCGCGTCGACCAGCAGGTCAAGGTGAACGGCTACCGCGTGGAACTGGGCGAGATCGAGACCGTTCTGGGGCGGCATCCGTCGGTGCGGCAGGCGGCGGTCGACGTGCGGCCCGCCCCGGGTGGCGGGCGGCGTCTCGTCGCGTTCGTCGCGCCGGAGCCCGGGAGGACGGTCGCCTCTGCGGCCGAACTGGCCTCGCACCTTTCCGAGTTCCTGCCGCACTACATGGTGCCCCACGTCTTCGTCGTCATGGACGCGCTGCCGCTGACGGCCAACAGGAAGGTCGACCGCCGCGCGCTGCCGACTCCGGGGCCGGACCAGGAGCCGGTGCCGGACTCGCCGGGACGTGAGCCCGCGGCGGGGCCCGAGGGCGTCCTGTGCGCGCTCTTCGCCGAGGTGCTCGGCCGCCCCGGCGTCGGAGCCGACGACGACTTCTTCTCGCTCGGCGGCGACAGCATCGCCGCTCTCACCCTGGTGAGCCGCGCCCGCGCCCGCGGCCTGGTGTTCACGCTGGGCGACGTCTTCCTGCACAAGAGCGCGGCCGCCCTCGCCGGCGCCGTCGGCAGCCCCCTCGGCACACCGCTCGCGACACGCGACTCGGCGGACCGCGTCACGGAGTCCGGGGAGACCACGGCCACACCCGTGATGCGGTGGCTGCTCGACGGGCCGGGACCGATCGGCCGTTTCAGCCAGTCGATGACCCTCACCCTGCCCGCCGACGCCACCGACGCCCGGCTGGTCCGTGTCCTGCAGACGGTCCTCGACCGGCACGCGGCGCTGCGGATGCGCGTGTCCGAGGGGGCCGGCGGACAGCCCGTCCTCATGATCGGCGAGCCTGGTTCGGTGGACGCCGCCCAGGTACTGCGGCGTGCGGACGGAGTCCTCGACGCGCCGACCGCGGGAGCCGACGCGGCGGCGGAACTGGACCCGGCGCGCGGGGTGCTCGTACGGGCCGTACGAGGCAGCGGCGGCGACGGTCTGCCGGACCGACTCCTGCTGTGCGTGCACCACTTGGCGGTGGACGGTGTCTCCTGGCGCGTCCTGCTGGAGGACCTCGCCGCCGCGTGGGACACGGTCGCAGGCGGCGGTGAAGCGGCGGCCGGCGACGGAGCCGCGGTGCTGCCGTCGCATGACGCCGGCACTCCGTTCCGCGTCTGGACGGCTCACCTCGCCGAGTCGGCCGTCTCCTCCGACGTGCTGGCCGAACTGCCCCACTGGCGACGGACTCTGGCGCCGGACACGGTCCCCGCGAGCACGGGCCGCCAACCCGGTGCGAGGAACCACGGAGCCCCGAGGCAACCGGGCCTGCCGCCCGCCCTGTGGGACCGGGTGCCCGACCCGGGAAGGGACACCGTCGGCACCACCCGCACCCGTACACTGACCCTCCCGGCGCGGACCGCCGCGCCCCTGCTGACCTCCGTGCCCTCGGCCCTGCGCACCGGACCCGCCGAAGTGCTGCTCGCGGCGCTCAGCCTCGCCGCCCATCATCCGGGGGTCACCGGCTTCGATGGCCCGGATTCGCTGCTGCTGGACCTGGAGGGGCACGGGCGGGCGGACCGCACGGGCCGGCACGACCTGTCCCGCACGGTGGGTTGGTTCACCACCCAGTACCCGGTCCGCGTCGACCTGCGCGGTCTCGACCTGGCCGCGGCCTGGGAGGGCGACGGCGGCGCGCTCGCCGCGCTGGCCGGACGGGTGCACGGCTGCCTCGCCGCCGTTCCGGACCACGGTACCGGTTACGGGTTGCTGAGCCGTCTGAATCCGGCGACCTCCGAGGAACTGGCCCGACTCCCCCAGCCACGCGTGCTGTTCAACTACCTGGGCCGCTTCGACGGCGGGGACGGCGGGCCCTGGAGCCCCGCCGCCGACGTCGGCGCACTGGCTGCCCACGCCGATCCCTCGATGCCGGTCGAGCACTGCCTCCAGATCGACGCGGTGACGGTGGAGGGCACGGACGGTCCGTCCTTCAGCGCCACGCTGACCTGGCCGGAACACCTGGTCGCGGAGGACGAGGCCGACGCGCTCGCCGATGCCTGGCTGGCCGCCCTGCGCCTGCTGGCCGGGGCGTCGACCGAGCTGGGCGCGGCCGGCGGGACGGCGGACAGGCTCCCGGCCCGGACCGTCCGCGTCGACCTCGCACCGGCAGGTCTGTCCCGTGCGGACGTGGCCGGTCTCGCCGAGCGCCACCGCGGACTGACCGACGTACTGCCCCTGTCGCCGCTCCAGGAAGGTCTGTTCTTCCACGCCGGCTACGACGCCACCGGGGCGGACGCCTACACCGGCCAGATCGTCCTGACCCTGGACGGCTCCCTCGACGCAGACGCCCTGCGACAGGTCTGCCAGGCGCTGCCGGCCCGGCACGACGCGCTGCGAGCGGCGTTCACCGACCGCGGTCTCGACCGTCCTGTGCAGGTGGTGGCCGACGGCGTCGAGGTCCCGTGGACCTCGGTCGACCTCACCGCGCACCCGGCGGAGGAACGCGACGCCGTCTGGGAGCGGCTGCTCGCCGAGGACCGGACGAGGCGCTTCGACCTGGAGCAGCCGCCGCTGGTGCGTTTCACCCTCGTCCGCGCGGGCGAGAGCAGGCACCGGCTGGTGATGACGAACCACCACATCCTCATGGACGGCTGGTCCTCCGCCGTACTGCTGCGTGAACTCCTGAGCGGATACGCGGACGCGACCGGCGCCGGCCCCCGATCCGGCGGCGCGGCGGCCGTTCCCTACCGCGACCACCTGGCCTGGCTGGCCGGCCAGGACCGGCAGGCGGCGACGGCGTCCTGGCAGGAGGCTCTCGCGGGCCTGGGCGAACCCACCCTGCTGGGCTCGGCAGATTCGAACAGGCTCGGCGCCCTGCCCGAGCGGATCACGGTGGAACTGTCGCCGGAGACGACCGCCCGGCTCACCGGACGGGCCCGGTCGGCGGGCATCACCCTCAACAGCGTCGTCCAGGGGTGCTGGGCGATCCTGCTGGCCCGGCTGACCGCCCGGGAGGACGTGGTCTTCGGCAGCACCGTCTCCGGACGCACCGCGCCGGTCACGGGGATCGACAGCATGGTGGGGTTGCTGATCAACACCCTCCCGGTGCGCTTCCGGGTCAGGGACGAGGAGATGCTCCTGAGCGCCCTGGCCCGCTTCCAGGACGAGCAGGTCCGCCTGATGGACCACCAGCACCTCGGGCTGGCGGACATCCAGCAGGCGGCGGGCCTCGGGACCCTGTTCGACACCGCGGTCGTCGTCGAGAACTATCCGCTGGACCTGGCGGAGATGCGGGACCTGGCCGGTGGGGTTCAGCTGACCGACGTCGACGGATCGGACGCGACGCACTACACCGTGAACCTCGTCGTCCTGCCGGGCGAGCGGCTGCGGCTGCACGTCGACCACCGCCCGGACGTCCTCGACGCGCGCGCGGCGCTGAGCGTCGCCGAAGGACTCCAGCGCCTGCTGACGGCGGTCACCGAGGAGCCGGAGACGACGACCGTGGGCGAGGTCGACGTCGTCTCGGCCGAGCAGCACCGGACGATCGCCCGGTGGAACGACACGGCGGTCCCCGTGCCCGCCACCACGCTCGTGGAACTGTTCGAGCGGCAGACCGCCCGCACCCCGGACGCCCCAGCCACCGTGTTCGGCGACGAGCGTCTGACGTACGCCGAACTCGACGCACGTGCCGAGGCGCTCGCCGCCGGCCTCCGCGCCCGGGGTGCCCGCCCGGAGGAGGTCGTCGCGGTAGCCCTGCACCGGTCCACGGAGCTGGTCGTCGCACTGCTCGCCGTCCTCAAGTCGGGTGCCGCCTACCTCCCGATCGACCCGTCGCTGCCGGCGGAGCGGGTCGCGTTCATGCTGTCCGACGCGGCGCCGGTCCTGGTACTGACCACTTCCGACGTGACCGACGGGCTCCCGGGAACGGCGGCCCCGCCGCGGCTGCTCCTGGACGTACGCGGCGCCGCGGCGGAACCCGCGTCCGCGGCACCTTCCGCAGCGGGCGTGGAGCAGGACGGACCGGACGGACCGAGCGGGCCGCTGCCGGGCCATCCCGCCTACGTCATCTACACCTCCGGTTCCACCGGCCGGCCCAAGGCCGTCGTCGTCGAGCACTCCGCGATCGTCAACCGGCTGCTGTGGATGCAGGACCGGTACGGGCTCGGCACCGGCGACCGGGTGCTGCAGAAGACGCCGTTCGGCTTCGACGTGTCGGTGTGGGAGTTCTTCTGGCCGCTGCTGACCGGCGCCGCCCTGGTGGTCGCCGAGCCCGGCGGGCACAAGGACCCGGCGTACCTGGCGCGGGTGATCCAACGGGAGTCGGTGACCACCGCGCACTTCGTGCCGTCCATGCTCGCCGCGTTCGTCGCGGAGCCCGGCGCCGCCGGCTGCCGTTCGCTGCGCAGGGTGGTGTGCAGCGGAGAGGCGCTGCCCGAGGAGCTGAAGAACCGCTTCCTCGATGTCCTCGACGTGCCGCTGCACAACCTGTACGGGCCCACCGAGGCGGCCGTCGACGTCACCCACTGGGAGTGCCGGCGCACGGACGAGGGGCCGGTGCCCATCGGGCGGCCGATCTGGAACACCGCGCTGCACGTGCTCGATCCGGCGGGACGAACCGTGCCGGTCGGGTTCCCGGGCGAGCTGTTCCTGGCCGGGGCCGGTCTGGCCCGCGGCTATCTGCGTCGGCCCGCGCTGACCGCGGAGCGCTTCCCGCTCGCGCCGGCCGGACCGCCGGGTTCGCGGATGTACCGCACCGGGGACATCGCGCGACTGCGGGCGGACGGCGCGGTGGAGTACCTCGGCCGCACCGACGACCAGGTGAAGATACACGGCTTCCGGATCGAGCTCGGCGAGATCGAGACCGCCCTCGCGCGGCAGGCGGGCGTGGAGCGGGCGGCGGTGGTGGTCCGCGAGGACACGCCGGGCGAGCGCAGACTCGTCGGCTACGTCGTCCCGCGCCGGGGAGCGTCCGCGGACCCGGCGGCGCTGCGCGCCGGTCTGGCCCGGAGTCTGCCCGCGGGCAAGGTGGCGCGGGGGGGCGGCGGGGGCGCGCGGCCCGGCGCGCCCAACCGCAAGCG
>NZ_JBHXLV010000235.1:0-9905 GCF_042721685.1 Streptomyces sp. NPDC058459
GCCGGGGGGATACATGTCCGTGCGATGACGCGGGAGGGTCAGCTGTTGAGCACCTGGAAGGTGAACTGCTTCGGCCCGGAGGAGATGGTGGCTCCGGTGGAGCTGAGCACGCCGGTGACGGTGAAGGTCGCCGTGTAGGTGCCCGGGGCGTCGAATCCCCAGTTCGCGTGAGTGTGGGCTCCCGCGTTGACGTTGAGGGTGTCGGGCAGGCCGTCCCCGCTGTCGAACAGCACGGTGGGCGTGGAGCCGGAGGCGGTGTAGACGCTGAAGCCGGCCGGGCCGCTGACGTTGGTGAGCTGGAAGGACACCCGGTTGTTCTGGAAGACCCCGGACGGGACCTCCGTGGTGTTCCAGCCGGCCCACAGCAGTCCGGAAGCCTGGCTCTGCGGAAGGATCCAGGCGGTGCCACCGGTGCCGAGGAAGGACCACGCGGGCGAGGTGGGCACGTTGGTGTGCTTCGCGGCCACCGGGACCCGGAAGGTCACGTCGCTGGGGGACCGTTCGACATCGGTGGAACCGGTACCGTCCAGGACGTTGACGGTCAGGGCACCGCTCGCGTAATCGATGTCCAGCACGTCGACGTGGCCGCTGGTCAGCACCGTCGCGGCCTGGGCCGGGGAGGCGACGAGCCCGAGAAGCGCGGCCGCGGCGGCCACGGGACCCAGGAGTCTGAGGGGGGAACGCATGATGACTTCTCCTTCTGGCGCGGGTTGGTCCAGGTCCCTTTAGTTCAGGACCTTGAAGGTGTAGGTCGCCGTGCGGGAGTGCACGGCCTGACCGTTCGCGGCGAGGTGGCCGCAGAGCTTGACGCGGATCTTGTACGTACCGGCCGCGGTGAAGGCCCAGTTGGCGTGGGTGTGGTCGCCGGCGTGCAGGGTGACGGTGTCGGGCAGGCCGTCACCGCTGTTGACCAGGACGGTCTCGGGGGAACCGAACACGTCGTCGGTGTAGACGGCGAGCTTGCCGGGGCCCTGGAGGGACAGGAACTGGGCGTCCACGGTGTCGTCCCGCAGCACGCCGGACTCCAGTTCCTCGGCGCCGAACCCGGCCCACAGGAGGTCGGGGTTCTGGGCCTCGGGGAGTATCCACGCCTTGCTGCCGGGCTTGCCCAGGAAGCCGTATGCCGGATCTGCGGGCACGGTGGTCCTGGCCGCGGGGAGGGCCTGAAGCTGAACGCTCTCGGGTGCGTACTCGACCTCGTCGCCCGAGCTCTCGTCGTGCACGGCGAGTTCGAGTTCTCCGTCCTCGTAGGCCACGCCGACCACGTCGACGTGGCCCTTGCTGAGAACCACCTGGCCGGCTGCCTGCACCGGGGTCGCGGCGATCAGGGTTCCGACCATGACGCCTGCGGCCATCAGCAGGCGAACGGGATGGTGCACGGAAGGCTCCTTTCGGTGGTCTCTGGCAGACCACGTTATGCATACGATAATCATTTTCACTAGATCCGCAACTGTGTGCGCGTTCAACTCCCCTCGCGTCCGTCTGGGTTGGCGGAGTCGACCCGGCCGCCCTCTCCCGGCGTCGGCGCACTTGCGGCTCTCCTGGGGGTGGACCCCACATGATATAAAAACGGTAACCATTTTCAGTAAGCCGGGAGAAACACATGCACCGAGGGTCGCCCGATGGGCACTTGCACCGAGGGTCGCCCGATGGGAACTGCCGCCCGTTCACCCTGATCGCCTGCGCCGACTGCCAGGGACCGGGGGACCAGCGGATCAGGGACCGGCTGCGCCAGGTCGCGCGTTCCTCACCCCACGGCGTCATGGTCGCCACGGCATGCCTCGACTCGGTCCTGCGTTGCCGGGCAACCGCCGGTCTGCACGCGGCCGTTCAGCCGTGCACCACGGACCGCAGGCCCAGCGGGGGCGCCGTACTCGTCGGGCCCATCGCCACCGCCGCCGACGCGGAGGCGGTGTGTTCGTGGATCGAGACCGGTATGCGCGATGACGGCACGCTTCCGCGAGGGCTGCTCGCTCAGCCCGCCCCCCGGCGCAACGCCCACCTCGACTGAGGGCGGCCGACGTGCGCAAGGGACTGCTGAGTGTGGTCACGGGTAACACCCCGGAAGTCCGGGGCACGCTGGTCGACTCCCTGCTGCGTGCCTCTCCCGGCGCCGCGGTCCTGTCCGTGTCGGTCCACGCCACGGCCACGGGCCATCCGGTCGTCCAGCGTTGTCCGTCCGGCGTCGTTCCACGGCTGCGGGACATCGCGGCCCAGGGGACGACGGGTGACCCCGTGGTGATCCTGCGCCAGGATCTCCACGCCCTGTGGCGTGCGGCCGATCGGCCCCACGTGATTCTCGTCCTGCCCGAGAACCTCGATCTCCTGCCTCTGCTCGCTGAGTTGTGGCGCCGCCGGGTCGGCAGCGGCTCGATGGGGGACTACTACGATCCCGCCCCCGTCGTCGTCGGGGTCGACCCCGCTTCGTTCACGTACGACATCGCCTGTGTGCACCGGGCCGTGCGGCTCTGGGGCGACTGGGACGACGGGGAGCGGGTGACCCGGGCGGAAGCCGCCGCCCGACAGGTGGAGGCGGCCGACGTGCTGTTCGTTCCCGCGGCGCGGGACGCTGACGGGCAGGTGACCGGGGCCGCCGGCCTGGCGAGGCACCTCAACCCTCGGGCGAGTCTTCTGACTCCGGCCGACGGGGACGGACTTCCGCCGGCCCTGGTCCGGGTCGCACCTCCGGGACTGTGGGAGGAACGCCAGGCGTGGCTGGAACCGGTGACCATGCCGTGCCTCGCCCACGGACCCGATGGCCGCGTGGAATCCGTACTGTGGCGGGCCCGCCGTCCGCTGCACCCCGAACGGCTCTCCGCCGCGCTCGCCGAGGTGGCGCGCGGCGTGGTCCGCAGCCGTGGTCACCTCTGGCTGCCCGGCCGGCCCGACTCCATCGTCACCTGGCGTACGGCCGGGGCCCATCTGGAGCTGAGGGAGGCGGGCTCCTGGCTGGGGGCGGACAGCCCCGACGCCTGGGCCTCGGTCTCGCCCCGGCGACGGACCCTCGCTTCCTGGTTCTGGCACGACTACTACGGCGAACGACGCGACGAAATCGTCTTCACCGGAGTCGACATCGACGGTTTGCGCATCCGGGCCGCACTCGACGAGGCTCTGCTCAGCGACGCCGAACTCTCACTCGGCCGGGACGGCTGGAGGTCTCTCGCCGATCCGCTCATCCCCGGCGGCGGAAACCCGTGAGCAGGCGAAAGGCGGAAGCGCCGGCCATCCGGTGCTTCCGCCTTCCGCACGGTCGCCGTCAGCGGCTGGTGCAGGGCAGCAGGGCCATCTCCCGCGCGTTCTTGATGGCCGTGGCGAGCCGCCGCTGCTGCTGGGCCGTGACGCGGGTGACCCGGCGGCTGCGGATCTTGCCGCGGTCCGAGATGAACTTCCGCAGCAGCTCGGTGTCCTTGTAGTCGATGTAGGTGATCTCCGCGGCGTCGAGGGGGTTGCGCCGGGGCTTCAGTGGCTTGCGGGCTTCGGTGCGGCGTGCCATGAGAGTTCCTTGGATGGGTTCCGGGGTCAGGGAAGGGGTCGGTCTACGGGACGGGGTCGAGGAGTGAGTCGAACGCCTTCGGCAGGTGCTGCCAGGCTTCGCGGCCGGCCGCGTACTCCGCGTCGGTGAGGAGGCAGGATTCGAGAAGCTGCTCCAGGCCGTCGCGGTCGAGGCCGGGGGAGGTGAACACCAGGTGCTGACAGCGGTCACCGTGCTCGGGGTGCCAGTCCAGCGCCGCGGCCGCACGCCGCAGGGGCGAGACCATCTCCCAGGCCGCGTCCGGCAGCGAGGCGAGCCACGGCCCGGCGTTCTCCACGCACAGCGCGCCGCCGGCGGCGTCCCAGGAGAGCAGGGTGTCGGGGCGGTCGGCGAGCCAGAACCGCCCCCGGCTGCGGGCCGCCGCGCAGCACAGATCCTCCAGCGCCTCGTAGAGGCGTTCGGGGTGGAAGGGGCGGTGACGACGCCACACGAGGGTGGTGACCCCGGCCTCGTCGGCCTCTTGGGGGAGCAGGGCGCAGGCCGGATGCTGGGCGTCGGCCGCCGCCTCGATGTCGAAGCCGGCGAACGCGGCCTGGGCGAGTTCGCCCGAGTCGACAGCCACCCTGCGGGCGGTCGGGTGGAGTTGGGCGAGCAGAGCCCGGTCCGCGTCGTCCGCCCCCTCGCTGTCGACGAGCGCGAGAACGGGTGCGTACTCCAGCTGCCGCGCCCAGGTGTCGCCGACCGTGCGCTGGTCGCCGGGGGCGGCCGCGAGACCGGTCTCGGCCAGGTCGTCGCCGTTGGAGAGGCAGGCCAGCACGAGGGCGGGGTCGACGGCCGTGATCACGTTGGTCAGGTCCAGCGCCTCGCCCCCGTGGGTGACCACGACCTCGGCCATGGGGCCGGGCTCGACGGAGTCCCACAGCTCGACGATCGCGAGCCGCGTCAGCCCGCTTCCCGCCAGTCGCTCCAGCTCGGGAACGAGATCCTCGCGGAGGGCGCAGCAGGCGCAGTCGTTGACGAGCGGTGCGTCGCCCCGCGACAGCTCGCCCGACGCGTCCCGGACCGTGCGCCGCACCGAGCCTTCGCCCGCCGCGGCCATGTCGTGGTGGAGTGCCACGCTGCCGGGGACGGCCCGCAGCAGGCGGTGGACGACCTCCTTGCGCGCATCGGAGTGCAGCCCTCCGACGATGACGACGGGCAGGGCGGAGTCCGGCATCACTTCGCCTCGCGGCGGCCGTAGCGCCGCTCGAAGCGTTCGACGCGGCCCGCGGTGTCGAGAACGCGGGCGGTGCCCGTGTAGAAGGGGTGGCTCACATTGGAGATCTCGACGTCCACGACGGGATAGGTGTTGCCGTCCTCCCATTCGATCGTCCTGCCGCTGGTCGCGGTGGACCGGGTGAGGAAGGCGTGGCCGGCGGCCTTGTCGCGGAAGACGACGGGGCCGTACGCCGGATGGATGCCAGGCTTCATGACGTGCTCCTTCAGGGTGCGGGGGGTCAGCGTTCTTCGCGGAAGTCGACGTGCTTCCGGGCGATGGGGTCGTACTTGCGCAGAACCAGCCGGTCCGGGTTGTTCCGGCGGTTCTTGCGGGTGACATAGGTGTAGCCGGTGCCCGCGGTGGAGCGGAGCTTGATGACCGGACGTGCGTCGGTGCGTGCCATGGCCGCTACTATATTGAATATGGTTTCCATTACCAAAACTCATCGTCTGACGAGAGGTACGTGACTTCGTGTCCGCCCACTGCCAACTGACCGGCGCCCAGCCGGGATTCGGCAACCACATCTCCCACTCGCACCGGCGCACCTCGCGCCGTTTCGACCCCAACATCCAGCGCAAGCGGTACTGGCTCCCCAGCGAAGGACGGCATGTCCGCCTGACGCTGAGCGCCAGGGCGATCAAGACCGTCGACGCGATCGGCATCGAGGCAGCGGTCGCGAGGATCCGCGCCAGGGGAGGAAAGGTCTGATGGCGAAGAAGAGCAAGATCGCGCAGAACGAGAAGCGCAAGGTCACCGTCGAGCGGTACGCGGCCCGGCGGGCCGAACTGAAGGAGATCATCCGCCGGCCGTCCTCCAGCGACGCCGAACGCCGGGCGGCCGTGGCGGAACTCCGGCGTCAGCCCCGCGACGCCAGCGCCACCCGGGTGCGCAACCGGGACAGCGTGGACGGGCGACCGCGCGGCCACCTGCGGAAGTTCGGCCTCTCCCGCATCCGCCTGCGCGAGCAGGCCCATGCCGGCTTCCTGCCCGGGGTCACCAAGTCCTCCTGGTGACCGGGCTGTTCGCGTAGCGCGCAGAGCTTCGGCCGTGACCCGGCGGGGTCACGGCCGGACTTGGCCATGCCGGGAAGCGCCGCACCGGGCGGTGGGCGCCCCGGTCACTGGTGCACGTGCGCGCGCTGCCCGTCACGGTCGAAGACCATGATCAGCTCGGCCGGAGCGGCCGGCGCCGTGATCGCGTGCGGCACCATCGTCGCGAACTCCGCCGCCTCACCGGCCTCGACGTCGATCTGCCGCTCGCCCAGCCACAGCCGCACGCGTCCCTCGAGTACGAGGAACCAGTCGTGTCCCGGGTGCACCCGCTGGCCGGGCCGGCCCTCGGACGGTTCGACGCGCATCTTCATCGCGACCATCCGGCCGTCCGGCCGGCTCAGCGGCCACGTCGTCCGGGTGCCGCTGCTGTGCGCGACCGGACGGATGACCACATCGTCGTCGGTGGGCACCTCGAAGAGCACGTCGAGGCTCACCTGGAGAGCGTTGGCCAGCGGTACGAGCACATCAAGGCTGAGCGTGCGCCTCCCCGTCTCGACCCGGCTGATGGTCGACGGACTGAGGTTGGTCCGCTGGGCCAGCTCATCGAGGGAATATCCCAGGGTGGTGCGCAGACTGCGCAGGCGCGATCGTGCCAGGACTTCGATGTCGGCTGTTCCGTTCATCCTGCCATCCTGGCATCTCTTGCTAATTGTGCAAGGTGGTTTGCGCAGAACGCCGGACGCCGTACGGTCGGAGGCATGAGCACTCATCCCACGCAGAGTCGGCCGTCCGCCCACTCGGGGCGCACGAGCCACCCCTCACACCCCATCCTGCAACGGCACTGCGACGTCGCCGTGATCGGCGGTTCGGCCGCCGGTCTCGCCGCCGCGCTGCAACTCTCCCGCCAGCGGCGCGGCGTCGTGGTGGTCGATGACGGCACCCCGCGCAACGCTCCGGCCGCGCATATGCACGGCTACCTCGGGCACGAGGGGGTCGCGCCCGGCGAGCTGACGGAGACCGGGCGCGAGGAGGTACGCGCGTACGGCGGGGAGGTGCTCTCCGGCCGGGTGGTGGGGGTGCACCGTCGCGACGACGGCCGGTTCCGGCTCGACCTCACCGGCGGGCACACACTGGTGGCCCGTCGTGTCCTCGCCGCGACCGGCCTGTCGGACGAACTCCCCGCGATCGACGGCGTCGCCGGGGGATGGGGGCGCGGTGTCATCCACTGCCCGTTCTGCCACGGCTTCGAGGTGCGCGACCAGCGTGTGGTGCAGATCGTCACCCATCCCCTGGGCCTCCACCCGACCCCGCTCTTCCGGCACCTGACCGACCGGCTGACCGTCGTCCTGCACGACCCGGCCGGGCTCGACGAGGGGGCCGTGGAAGCCCTGGCCGCCTCCGGCGTCACCATCGAGCGCGCCGAGGTCGGCCGGGTCCTGACCGGGCCGGACGGCGAGGTGTCCGGCGTCGAACTCGGCGACGGGCGCGTCCTGGAGGCCGACGCCGTCGTGGTCGGCTCGCGGTTCCGGGCACGCGCCGACGTGCTGGCCGGGGCCGGCCTCACGACCACCGCCCACCCGACCGGCGCCGGCGACGTCCTCGCGGTCGACCCGCGCGGCGAGACCGCCGTACCGGGGATCTACGCGGCCGGCAACGTCACCGACCCGAGCCTGCAGGTACTGCCCTCGGCCGCCCAGGGCAGCCAGGTCGGCGCCATGATCGCCTTCAGCCTCGCGGAGGAGGACCTGCGGTCCGCCGTCCGGCACTCGGGCGAGCAGGCCGACTGGGACCACCGCTACGCGGGCCCCGACCGCGCGTGGAGCGGTAACCCCAACGGCACGCTCGTCCACGAGGCCACCGCGCTGTCCCCGGGCCGCGCGCTGGACGTCGGCACCGGCGAGGGCGCCGACGCCCTCTGGCTGGCCGAGCACGGCTGGAAGGTGACCGCCACCGACATTTCCGGCAACGCGCTCGCCCGGGTCCGCGCCGAGGCCGAACGCCGCGGGCTCGCCGTCGACCTCGTACGCGGCGACGCGGGCGATCCCGCCCCCTTCGGCACCGAGACCTTCGACCTGGTCTCCCTGCAGTACGGCTCGTTCAAACGCACGCCCGACCAGCGCGGTCTACGCAGCCTGCTCGCCGCCGTCGCACCCGGCGGCACCCTCCTCGTCGTACACCACGACCTCACCCCGCTGAGCGACCCGGTGGACGTGGCGACCCAGACCCGGATGTACGACCCGGCGGCGTTCGTAGGGGTCGACGAGATCTTTGACGCGCTCACCGCCGACCCCGGCACCTGGCGGGTCGAGATCCACGAGACCCGGCCACGGCCCGCCGGCGCGGCCAGCAGCCACCACGTCAGCGACGTCGTGCTGCGCGCGACCCGATCAGCGGTCTGATCGCACTGCCGGATCTGCCGTCGCGGCTGGGCCGGCCTGACGACGCGTCATCGTCGAGGACCGGCGCGATGCCGGCGCCGGAGTCGGCAGTGAGGGCCCGTTCTGTACGGCGGGGCCGAAGGAGGACCACCGTGTGGCCGTCTCGCCGGGCTCGCTCCCGGTGTGGTACGCCCGCGTCCACGTCGGGCGGACCTGGGCAGGGGCACCGCCTGTGACAACGTCATGTGGGCCGGCCGGTGTATTCCGGTCGGCCCACATGTTCATGCCTGTGTCCTGTCGGTCAGGCGGTGTTGAGGGTGAGGCCGTAGTAGGCCAGGGCGTCGTCCAGGGGCTGGAAGTAGGAGGATCCAGGCGCGTTCACGCTGCCGTTGCAGCGCTGGCTCGACGGGCCTCCGGAGGTCATGCCCTGGGCCTGGTTGCCCGAGACGTAGGCACCGCCGCTGTCACCTCCCTGTGTGCAGACCGAGGAGCTGCCCAGGCCGGTGACGACGGTGTCCGGCCCGCCGTTGGCGTCGGAGTACGTGACCGTCACGTTGTAGGAGTTGACCTTGCCGCACGTCCAGAAGGTGGTGCGGCCCGACTTGCAGAGGGTGGACCCGGGGGTCGCGCGCCTGCTGCCGAGCACCTTGGGCTCCGTGGCCCTGCCGTAGGTCCCCACCGCGGTGGATATCGTGTTGCCGGCATCGAGACGGGCTATGCCCATGTCGACACTGCGGGTACCCAGGGCGAAACGGGAATTGGTGGCCTGGGCGAAGCGGGTCCCCTGGTACGACAGGACCGGGAGATCCTCGACGCAGTGCCCCGCGGTGACCAGGTACTGACGGCCTGCCGAGTCGCGGGCGCCGTAGCCGACGGAGCAGACGAAACCGTCGAAGGCCATCTCCGCGCCGGGCTTGATGGTCGCCTGCGGGACGAGGCCGGGCTGGTCCGACACGACACTCACGGCGTCGCCGTAGGACCGTGCCTTGTCGAGGAAGGCGCGGGCCGGGCCGCCTTCGCTGTCGTGGACCTTCACCGTGACGGTGTCCGCGGCGAGGTCGACCTCCCAGGAACTCACTCCGGTGGGAGTTCTGGTGAGTGCGGCAGCGTCCAGCGCGGCCTTGACCCTGTTCAGTTCGTTCTCACCGTGGCGGGCAGTTCGTGCGCTCAGCCCGGCGCCTTCCACCTCTCGTGACGCCTTTGCGTTTTCCGCGTTGACGACCAGTTCTCCCTTCGCGTCGAAGAAAGCACCGTCGGTCGCCACACCCTGGCGCTGGAGCGAGGAGAGCTTTTTCTGCTGGCCGGCTTCGCGGTCAAGCCGCTCCACAGCGGCCTTTTCGCTCACACCGAGCGAGGTCGCCAGAGCGCTGGTCATACCGGCGTCGTACCGCGTGCCGGCCGCTTCGGCTGCCTGCGCGCCGGACACGATGGTTGCCGACGACAGCAGCACGCCTACGGCGAGTGTTGCGATCTTCTTCCGAGAGCTACGCAAGAGGGTCGCTCCTTCTGGGGAGCAGGAAAAACGGTCGAGGACAGTGGGGGGTTGTTGAAATGGGCATGAGTGGGCCCGAAGTGACCGTTTTCCTGGCGGTGTGCACGTTGACTACAACCGCGTTTGAATATTGAAGGACATCCACGGGAAGGGAAAAGAAAAATTCCAGCCATACGGCTGGCGGTCAGTCCGGTGCAGGAGGATATGACTTCAAAAACCGACTTTTACCCCGCGTTGCTTTTCGCTTTCCCTGGACATCCAACGCGAAAGGAGTCAGTCGGGCCGGTAAATGACGGGGGGCTGGTTTCGGAGG
>NZ_JBHXLV010000236.1:0-9805 GCF_042721685.1 Streptomyces sp. NPDC058459
GGACGAAGGCCCGGAACCTGGCGAGGTTCCGGGCCTTCGTCGTGGGAGCGAGGCTCACGCCTTGGTGAGGTCCTCGACCTCCTCGTCGGGCTCGCGGCCCGGAGTCGGCAGGTCGAACCTGACTATGGCGAAGCGGAACACCGCGTAGTAGATGGCACCGAACACCAGACCGATCGGGATGATCAGCCAGGGCCTGGTGGCGATGTTCCAGTTGAGGGCGTAGTCGATCACACCGGCCGAGAAGTTGAAGCCGGCGTGGACGCCCAGGGCCCAGGTAACGGCCATGGACACGGCGGTGAGCACCGCGTGGATGGCGTACAGCACCGGGGCGATGAACATGAAGGAGAACTCGATCGGTTCGGTCACACCGGTCACGAACGAGGTCAGGGCGAGCGAGATCATCATGCCCATCACGGCCTTGCGGCGCTCGGGGCGGGCACAGTGCGCCATGGCGATGGCGGCGGCCGGAAGGCCGAACATCATGATCGGGAAGAAGCCTGACATGAACATACCGGCGCTGGGGTCGCCGTGCAGGAAGCGGTTGTAGTCGCCGCTCCAGACGTGACCGGCCGCGTCCTTGAACGTGCCGAGCTGGAACCAGGCCACAGTGTTGACGAACTGGTGCATGCCGATCGGGATCAGACCGCGGTTCACCAGGCCGAACAGAGCCGCGCCGACGGCGCCGAGGCCCGTCATCCACTCACCGAAGTTGGTGATGCCCTTGCCGATGGGCTCCCAGATCAGGCTGAAGAAGACGCCGACCAACAGACCGACGAACGCCATGATGATCGGCACCAAGCGGCGGCCGTTGAAGAAGCCGAGCCAGTCCACCAGCTTGGTGCGGTGGTAGCGCTGCCAGAGGACAGCGGCGAGCAGACCCATGATGATGCCGCCGAGCACACCGGGGTTGTTGTACGTCGCCTCGACGATCACACCCTTCTCGACGTGCTGCTCGGTCAGCGGGAACGCCTTGAGCACCTTGTCGTAGACCAGGAAGCCGACCAGCGCGGCGAGCGCGGTGGAGCCGTCCGCCTTCTTCGCGAAGCCGATGGCCACGCCGATGCAGAAGAGCAGGGGGAGGCTGCCCGTGATGGCGCCGCCCGCCGAGGCGAAGACGGTGGCGACCCTGTCCCAGCCGAGCCCGTCCTTGCCGAAGATGTCGTCCTGACCGAGACGCACCATGATGCCCGCCGCCGGCAATACGGCGATCGGGAGCTGCAGGCTGCGGCCGACCTTCTGCAGGCCCTGGAACAGGCCCGATCCCCGCTTCTTCGCGGGGGCCGCCGAGGCGGTGGCGGTGATCATACGTCCTCCGTCAGTGATGGTCTACACCACCCAGTGGTGTAGACCTGTTTGTAGCACGATGCCCTCGGTATAAGGAACCCGTTGGATCAGCGACGGCGGAACTACTTTGAGTGCCCTCCGGGACCCGTGTACGGGGACCGTGGCCGTCGTGGAGGCTCCGGCCGGAGGAGCGGGTTGGCGGGCATCCGGGCGGTGGTGTAGACCAGTCTCCGGACGGTTCTCGTTCGGATCTCGTGCGGACCAGGGAGAAGGAACATGGCCACGAAGGCTGAGAAGATCGTCGCCGGGCTCGGCGGCATCGACAACATCGATGAGATCGAGGGCTGCATCACCCGCCTGCGTACCGAGGTCCACGACGCGTCGCTCGTCGACGATGCCGCCCTGAAGGCCGCCGGCGCCCATGGGGTCGTGAAGATGGGTACCGCCATCCAGGTCGTCATCGGCACCGACGCCGACCCGATCGCCGCGGACATCGAAGACATGATGTGAGCTTTCCGCTGACCGGCGGGCTCATCGGCACGAGGGGCTTCTCCCGGCGCGGGAGGAGCCCCTCGCGTCACTCCCGATAGGCTCACCCGCATGTCTCGAATCGACGGCCGCACCCCCGAACAGCTCCGCCCCGTCACCATCGAACGCGGCTGGAGCAAGCACGCCGAGGGCTCCGTCCTCGTCTCCTTCGGCGACACCAAGGTGTTCTGCACCGCCAGCGTCACCGAAGGCGTCCCCCGGTGGCGCAAGGGCAGCGGCGAGGGCTGGGTCACCGCCGAGTACTCCATGCTGCCCCGCTCCACCAACACCCGTGGCGACCGCGAGTCCGTCCGGGGCAAGATCGGCGGGCGCACGCACGAGATCTCCCGCCTGATCGGCCGCTCGCTGCGCGCCGTCATCGACTACAAGGCGCTCGGCGAGAACACCATCGTCCTGGACTGCGACGTCCTCCAGGCCGACGGCGGCACCCGCACCGCCGCCATCACCGGCGCCTACGTCGCCCTCGCCGACGCCGTCGCCTGGGCACAGCGCAGGAAGCTGGTCAAGGCGGGCCGCCGGCCGCTCACCGGCACGGTCGGCGCCGTCTCCGTCGGCATCGTGGACGGCGTCCCGCTGCTCGACCTCGCTTACGAGGAAGACGTGCGCGCCGAGACCGACATGAACGTGGTCTGCACCGGCGACGGCCGCTTCGTGGAGATCCAGGGCACCGCCGAGGCCGAGCCCTTCTCCCGCGAGGAACTGAACGCCCTGCTCGACCTCGGTGTGGCCGGCTGCGCCGAACTCACCGAGTTCCAGCGCGCCGCCCTCGCGCCGACCCTGCCCGCGTGAGGCAGGCCGGGTAGCCGGAACGGTAAAGGGAACACAAAAAACAGGCGGCCGTACGGGCAACCCCGCTTCTGCGGACGGCGTCTTGGACGGTACGGGCGCGCGGCTCGATCCCGCGCGCCCGGCCAGCCGTACCAGGGGAGGAACACCGCATGGCCGCCAGCCGCCGCCGAGGCCGTACCACCGTCATAGCCGCCGTAGCGGCCGCCACGTTCACCGTGGGCCTCACCACCGGCTGCGACGCCGTGCACAAGGCCCTGGACTGCGCGCGGACCGCCGACTCCATCGCCGACAGCGTCACCGGCCTCCAGCAGGCCGTGGAGAACGCGGCGAACGACCCGTCGCAGACCGACGCCTCCCTGGACTCCATCGAGAAGAACCTCGACAGGATCGGCGACCGGACGGACGACGCCGACGTCAACAAGGCGGTGGACGACCTGAACACGGCCGTCTCGGACATCCGGACCGCCGTCCGGAACGGCGACGACACCCCGGACATCTCCCCGGTCACCGACGCGGCCGGCGAACTCACCAAAGTCTGCACGCCGTAGCGCTCAGCGCCCGTCGCGGCGGCCCCGCCGGAGTTCGTGGCGGGCCTCGCGGCGGTCCAGGCGCTCCCGGCGGCGCTGCTCCTTCAGGCGCTGGCGCTCGGCCCGGGTGAGCTTGCGCTCCACACCGACGCCGCCCCAGAACGCGAACCCGCTGATGATCACGCGCGGCGCCCCCGGTTCGCCCGGCTCGTGCCGTTCGGGATGCTCGAAGCCGCCCATGATGCCGAAGCCGCGCACCACGACCTCGACCCCCGGCGGCACGATCACCTCAAGACCGCCCATCACGGCCACGCAGTTGATCTCGACCTCGCGGTCCGCGAAGTACGCCTCGCGCAGGTCGATCTCGCCGCCGCCCATGAACGCGAAGCAGGTGAACTTCTTCGGCATCGTCCAGCGCCCCTTGCGCTGGAACCCGGACAGCACCGCCACCGCCCCGGTCGACGTACCCTCGCCGCCGACGATCCTGGACGCCCAACTGCCGTCGTCGACCGGCTGCTTGGTGAAGGACACCGGGGGAGCGGGGATTCCGGTCGCGGGCAGGTCGAGGGTCAGCGGGGCCAGCTCGCCGTAGGTGCGGGCCCGGTACGCGGACTCCAGCCGCTCCTCGAACTCCGCCATGTCCAGGCGGCCTTCGGCAAGCCCGTCGCGCAGGATCTCGACGACCCGCTCACGGTCGGCGTCGGAGGCGCGGAGGTCCGGGACGGGACCGGGGGAGCGGCGGTCCGGGGCAGCGTCGTCGGTCATGACAGCAGACTACGAGACCGCCTTCTCCGCGTACATCTTGGCGATGACCGCCTCGATGTCGGGTTCGCGGACGGAGAGATCCACCAGCGGGTAGGCGGCCGCGAGATGGGCCACCAGGGGCGCCGCCGACTGCCCGGCCGGGAACGCCAGCCACTGCCGCGGCCCCTCCACCCGCACCACCCGCGCGGAGGGCACCTCGACCGGCGGCAACTCCCGCTCCAGGTCCACCACCAGGGTCCGTTCGCCGTCCCCGGCCGCGTGCAGCCCGGTCAGCGAACCGTCGTACACCAGGCGGCCGTGGTCGATCACCATCACCCGCGAGCACAACTGCTCGATGTCCGTCAGGTCATGGGTGGTCAGCAGGACCGTCGTGCCGCGCTCGGTGTTCAACTCCTTCAGGAAACCGCGCACTTTGGCCTTGGAGACGACGTCCAGGCCGATCGTCGGCTCGTCCAGGTACAGCACCTCCGGGTCGTGCAGCAGGGCCGCCGCGATGTCGCCGCGCATCCGCTGGCCGAGCGAGAGCTGCCGTACGGGGACGTCCAGCAGGTCGCCCAGCTCCAGCAGGTCGACACAGCGGTCCAGGTTCTCCCGGTAACGGGCGTCCGGGATGCGGTACATGCGGTGCGCGAGCCGGTAGGAGTCGATCAGCGGGAGGTCCCACCACAGGGTCGTACGCTGCCCGAACACCACCCCGATCCGGTGCGCCAGCCGGGTCCGCTCCCGCGAGGGGTCGATCCCGGCGACCCGGAGCCGGCCCGAGGTCGGGGTGAGGATGCCGGTCAGCATCTTGATCGTGGTCGACTTGCCCGCGCCGTTCGGCCCGATGTAGCCGACCATCTCGCCGCGCGCCACAGTGAACGAGATCGAGTCCACCGCCCGCACCTCCCGCCGCACCCGCTTGAGGAACCCCGCTCTCTTGCGCACCTCGAAGACCTTGCCGACCTTCTCCAGCGCGATGAACGCCTCGCCGTCCGCCATCAGTTCAGCTCCCCGTGCTCCGGTACGAACGCAGTCCCGCCCGCCAGGCCAGCCCGGCGAGCGCACAGCACACCAGCGCCACCAGCGGGGAGACGAACGCCGTCCACCCCGGCAGCCCCAGCGGATACGGGCGACCCAGCACATAGGCGGCGGGCACCCAGTTGACGAAGGCCAGCGGCAGTACGAACGTCACCCCGCGCACCAGTTCCGCGGTGAACACCGCCGGCGGGTACTGGAGCAGCGTCGTACCGCCGTAGGTGAAGGCGTTCTGCACCTCCGAGGCGTCCTGCGCCAGGAACTGGAACGCCGCCCCCGCCACGAACACCGCGCAGAAGATCCCGCAGCCGCCCGCGATCATCACCGGCATCAGCAGCAGCCTGGCCGCCGTCCAGTCCACCTCCAGCCGGCTCACCGACCAGCCCAGCACCAGCGCCCCCTGCGTCACCCGGCCCAGCCTGCGCAGCGCGAACCGGTCCGCCGCGACCTGCGCCAGCACCGGCGCCGGACGCACCAGCAGGGTGTCCAGCGTGCCGTCCCGCACCCGGCGCCCGAGCCGGTCCATCGAGCCGATCAGCAGGTCCGCCAGCCCGAACGCCACCCCGGACAGCCCGTACAGGAACGCCACCTCGGGCAGCGACCAGCCCGCCAGCGAGTCCACCCGGGAGAACATCAGCATGATCGCGACGAAGTCCAGGAAGGTCGCCGCGAAGTTCCCGAAGGCGGTCATCACGAACGACGCCCGGTACGCCATCGTGGAGCGCACCCACATCCCGGCGATCAGCCCGTACGCCCGCACCCCCTCCCGGACCCGGCCGTACTCAGCCACCCTGGACCACCACCCGCCGGGTCGCCGCCGACTGGAGCAGCCGCCCCGCGCCCAGCAGCGCCACCGCCCAGACGGCCTGGAACAGCCAGACGCCCAGCGGGTCCGCCCGGCCCAGCAGCACGTCCGCCGGCGCCTGGAGCAGCGCCGACCAGGGCAGCGCCCGGACCACCTCGCCGAGCGTGCCCGGGAAGACGTTCAGCGGCAGCAGCATCCCCGAGCAGAAGGTCCCCGCCAGCCAGGCGATCCGGGTGACCCCCGAGCCGTCCAGCAGCCAGAACGCGCTCAGCGCCAGCAGGTACCGGATGCCGAAGCCCACCAGCATCGCCAGCCCCACCGTCACCAGCAGGGCCAGCCAGGTGCCCAGGTCCGAGGGCAGGTACGCCGGGAAGCAGACCATCCCGAACAGGAACGGCAGCACCCCGCGCCCCAGCAGCTGGAAGCAGGCCCGGCCCAGATCGGACGCCAGCCACCACAGCTGGAGATCGGCGGGCCGGTACAGGTCCACCGCCACGTCACCCGTACGGATGCGTTCCATCAGCTCTTCCTCGACGCCCCCGCCACCGATCGCCAGCGTCGACAGCAGGGCCTGCCCGAGCCAGACGTAGGTCACGGCCTGCGCCTGGTCATATCCGCCCAAGTGGGGCCTGACGTCCCACAGGGCACGGTAGGTGCACACGATGATCAGACCGAAGACGGTGTTGGTGAACACCCCTGCCGCAGTGGCGGCCCGGTAGGTCGCGTACCGTCTGAATCCCCCTGCGGCGACGGCCACGTACAACCGTCCAGCGCCCACGCCGGTCCACCTCCTCGGACTGCTCGACACCGAAGCGCAGGAGCCTAGCCCCCGGCACCGCGAACGGCCACGCGTTTTCCGTGACCGAAGCGTGCCGGAATCCGGGAACGGTTCACCAGGTGCGAGAGTCTTCAAGCAGGGGGCGCAGAAGGCGTACGAGGCGTACGGGAACGTACGACGAAACAGGAGTCCGTGCACGACATGAGCGACGAGCCGCAGCCGCAGCAGCCGAACGAGGGCGGGGCGCGAGAAGAACCTCAGCCGGCTGAGGGGCCCGCAGCAGCGGAACCGCAGACGAAACCGGCGAAGAGTCCGGCCGCCCGCGAACCGGCGGAGAGCGGGAACAAGCCGGAGACCGGTAGCAGGCCGGAGCCCGGGAACAGGCCGGAGCCCGGGAGGAAGCCGGAGAGCGCGTCCGCGCGCGGCTCCGCGACCCCGGACACGCCCCGCCCGGCGGGACCCTCGGCCCCGGCCGGGAAGCCCGGCGCGGCGGCCCCGACGCCGGCCGGCCAGGGCACCCCGGCCGCCGAGGGCACCGGGAACCCGGCCAGGACCGGGCAGGCTCGCGCCGTGCCCGCCCAGTCCGGCGCCAAGGAGACCCCGGCGGCCGAGAGCACCCAGGTGCTGCGCCGGGTCAACGCGCCGACCGGGTCCGCGAAGCCCCGTACCGGTGGCGGGAAGCTGGAGCAGGCGGCCGAGAGCACCCAGGTGCTCCGGCGCGTCAAGGCCGGCCAGCCCCCGCCGGCGGAGAGCACGCAGGTGCTGCGCCGGGTCAACGCGCCCCGGTCCGGTGAGACCCCCGGGGCCGGCGCCGGCGCGCCCGCGTCTCCGGCGGCCCCCGCCGCCGCGGCGGGAGCGACCAGCGTCCTGCCCCGCACCCCCGCCGAGTCCACCGCGACCCCCCTGACGAGCGCGAACGGCGGCGACGGCGGCGCGGGCGACGGCGGCAGCGGAAGTGGAAGCGGCGGCAAGAAGCCCAGGCGCAAGCGCACCGGCTGGCGGCGGATCTTCCCCACCTGGCGCATGGTGCTCGGCACCCTCGTGCTGGGCGCGGTGGTGATCATCGGCCTGCTGTTCCTCGGCTACTCCATGGTGAAGATCCCCGCCGCCAACGCCCTGGCCATGAAGCAGGCCAACGTCTACCTGTACGCGGACGGCTCCCAGCTCGCCCGCGACGGCGAGATCAACCGGGAGAACGTCGGCCTCTCCCAGATCGCCAAGCCCGCCCAGTTCGCCATCCTGGCCGCCGAGGACCGCGACTTCTACACCGAGTCCGCCGTCGACCCCAAGGCGATGCTCCGCGCGGGCTGGAACACCGCCCTCGGCAAGGGCAAGCAGTCCGGCTCCACCATCACCCAGCAGTACGTGAAGAACTACTACCTGGCCCAGGAGCAGACGGTCACCCGCAAGGCCAAGGAGTTCTTCATCTCGATCAAGCTGGACCGGGAGAAGTCGAAGAGCGAGATCCTGGAGGGCTACCTCAACACCAGCTACTTCGGCCGCAACGCCTACGGCATCCAGGCCGCCGCCCAGGCGTACTACGGCCGCGACGCCATCGACCTCGACGCGCCCCGCGCCGCCTACCTCGCCGCGCTGGTCAACGCGCCCAGTGAGTACGACGTCGTGGCCCACCCCGAGAACAAGGCGTCCGCGCTCGCCCGCTGGAACTACGTGCTGGACGGCATGGTCGCCAAGGGCTGGCTGCCCCAGTCCGAGCGCACCGGCATGAAGTTCCCGATGCCGAGGAAGCAGACCGCCTCCACCGGCATGTCCGGCCAGCGCGGCTACCTCGTCGAGGCCGTCAAGGACTACCTCGCCGGGCACGACATCCTCACCAAGGAGCAGCTCGGCGCGGGTGGTTACCGCATCACGACCACCATCCAGAAGCCCAGGCAGGACGCCTTCGTCAAGGCCGTCGACGACAAGCTGATCTCCCAGCTGGACAAGAAGAACCGCAAGGCCGACACCTACGTCCGCGCGGGCGGCGCCTCGATCGACCCCAAGACCGGGAAGATCGTGGCGATGTACGGCGGCGTCGACTACGTGCAGCAGTACACCAACGGCGCGACCCGGGGCGACTTCCAGGTCGGCTCCACCTTCAAGCCGTTCGTGTTCACCTCCGCCGTGCAGAACGCCTCCAACACGCAGGACGGCCAGCGCATCACGCCGAACACGTACTACGACGGCACCAACAAGCGGGCTGTGCAGGGCTGGTCCGGCGCCAGCTACACCCCGGAGAACGAGGACCAGAAGTCGTACGGCCAGATCACCGTCCGCGAGGCCACCGACCTGTCGGTCAACGCGGTGTACGCGCAGATGGCCGCCGACGTCACCGGCGGCAAGGTCAAGGAGACGGCGGTCGCCCTCGGCATCCCCGCCGGCACCCCCGACCTCTACCCGTCGCCGTCCATCGCGCTGGGCACCGCCACCGCCAGCGTGCTGGAGATGACCGAGGCGTACGCCACCCTCGCCAACCACGGCCGGCACGGCACGTACACGATCATCGAGAAGATCAGCAGGGACAACGTCCCGGTCGACCTGCCCAGCCGCAGGACCAAGCAGGCCGTCAGCCGTGAGGCCGCCGACACCACCACCTCGGTGCTGAAGAGCGTGGTCGAGGGCGGCACGGCCACGGCCGCGCAGGCCGCGGGCCGTCCGGCCGCGGGCAAGACCGGCACCGCCGAGGAGGACACCGCCGCCTGGTTCGCGGGCTACACCCCCGACCTCGCCACGGTCGTCTCCGTGATGGGCCAGGACCCGGTCACGGCCAAGCACAAGTCGCTGTACGGAGCCCTCGGCGCGCCCCGGATGAACGGTGGCGGCCCGCCCACCGAGATCTGGGCGCAGTACACGCGGGCCGCGCTGCGCGGTCAGCCCGCCGCCGGCTTCGACCTGGAGCTCCAGGCCGGCGCCGACGTGGTGGCGCCCAGCACCCGGCCCTCCGCCTCGCCCGGCGGCGGCGTGGGCCAGGCCGACGCCGGCACCACCGGTGCCCCGACCCAGGGCACCACCCCGGCCGACGGCGGCCAGGACAACGGCGGTACGACCGGCGCCCCGGCCGAGGGCGCCACGCCGGCCGACCCGACCGCCGCGGGCGGTGCCACCGACGGCGGCGCGGGCGGCGGCCCGGCCACGGGCGGCGGTGAAACCGGCGGCCCCGCGACGGACGGTCCCGGGGGCCGGCCCGACCCGGACGTCACGGGCGGCGGCGCCGATGCCGGCACCGCCGGGCTGCCCGGCGGTTTCGTCGGCCCGTAGCCGAGCCATCTGCACGGAGAAGGGGCTGACGAC
>NZ_JBHXLV010000237.1:0-9791 GCF_042721685.1 Streptomyces sp. NPDC058459
TGATGGCCGGGCCCCTCCCTCATACCGCGTCAGGCGGATGTAGCCCGAGGCTGCTGGATTCCTATGTCTACCAGCGGTACCAGCGACCCTTGCGGCCGCCATTGCCCGCGGGCCGGATGACGAAGCCCAGCACCCACACCACGAGCACGATCACGGCTATCCACCACAGAGCCTTCAGTGCGAAGCCCGCACCGAAGAGGATCAGAGCCAGAAGAAGAACCAGAATCAGGGGAACCATTGTTATCAACCTCCTGACAGCCGGATGCCCTTACCTCCGCCCTACACGCCTACAAGATCCGTGTTTTTTTCCACGGCCTCTCGGGCCACTTCCGCAGCGCGTGCCAGTTCCCCGTCTTCCTCCCGTGAATCATCAGGAAGGGGACAAAGTGCGGGCTCAGATCAGTTGATCCGCAGGGTGTTTGCGGAGCTGGTGAGCGGTCACATGACCTCTCACCACACGACATCGACACTGAGGGACGGTGAGCGGGATGACCGCCAGCGAGAAGGCCAAGGCGAAGACCGAGCAGGCCACCGGCAAGGTCAAGGAGGCCGCCGGCCACGCCGTGGGCAACGAGCGCATGGTCGCCAAGGGCCACGCCGAGCAGGCCGTGGGCAAGGCCCGCGAGACCAAGGAGAAGATCAAGGACGCCGGTAAGCACTGAATCCGGCAAGAGTCCGCGCGGCGCGTAGCAACCCCCAGACGGTGGGGGTGGCTCACGCGCCGCACTCTTGTGCGGGCCCGGTAAGACGCCCGCGCAAGGATCAGCCCCTGGATGTGCTCGCTCCGCGGAGCAGCGGGCGAGGTGCCCAGGACCTGGAAGGTGTCTCGGCGTACGGCCTTCGCCCACGATGTCCGGCGCCACCCCGAGCAGGGCCCGGCTCATGGTGAGACCCTGATGTGGCGTGAAGCGAACCAGCCGGGCGATCACGGCGGCTCATGCGTTCGCACGTCTGTGAGACAGCGTGACATTGGACGGCTGGACGGCTGGACGGCTGGACGGCCGGTCCCATGCTCCCGAGGGCTCTCGCGGCGCCCGGTCGGTCCGAGCCGCGCGGCGAGTTCCGCCGAGGATGCCCGCCCTCTACGGTGCACCGGGCTCCACACGGTGTTCCGGGCTCCCGTACCCGTGTCCTCGCTCTGCGATTGGAGTGGTTCCCATGTCAGTGGTGACGATCGTCGGCGCCGGGGTGATCGGTCTCTCCTGGGCGCGCCTGTTCGGCGCGGCGGGCTGGGAGGTGCGGATCAGCGATCCGAGGCCGGACCTGGAGGATGTCGCGGCCCAGCACCTCGCCGGACTGCCGGTCACCCTGTACGGCGACCTGGCCGCTGCCGCCGACGGGGCTGACTTCGTCCAGGAGGCCGGGCCGGAGCGGATCGAGATCAAGGAGGAGATGTTCGCCGTACTCGCCGCGCACACCCGAGGCGATGTGGTGCTGGCCTCGTCCTCCTCGTCGCTGCTCCCCTCCGCCATCGCGAAGGGGAACCCGGCCGCCGACCGGATCGTGATCGGCCACCCGTTCAACCCGCCGGAGCTGATGCCGCTGGTGGAGGTGGTGCCCGGACCGCAGACGTCCGCCCGCACGGTGGACCGGGCGGTCGAGGTCTACCGCGCGCTGGGCAGACTGCCGATCCGGCTGAAGAAGGAGATCCCGGGTTTCGTCGGCAACCGGCTGCAGAAGGTCTTCAACGACCAGGCCGCCTACCTGGTGCAGCAGGGCGTGATCGACGTGGCGGACCTCGACGATCTGGTCCGCGCCTCGCTCGGACTGCGCTGGGCGACCGTCGGGCCGTTCCAGAGCGGGGTGCTGGGTGGCGGCCCAGGCGGGATGCGGCATCTGCTGACGCACGTCGCTTCGCAGATGACCTTCGAGAGCGGCGAGCCGGACCCGGCCGGGATGGACTCGGTGCTGGACGAGGTCGAAGCGGCCTACGGCACGGGCGAGTCCGCCTACGAGCGGCTGGCCGGGCTGCGGGACGGACGCACCCGCGCCGTTCTGGAGCCGCTGGGCTGGCAGCCGCCCCCGGCCGCCGACGCCGCGCAGGAGGGACCGGAGACCGGTACGGACGGCGGTCAGCGCGTCTGAGAAGGGACGATCACCATGTGGAAGGCATTGCTGGCGCTGGAGGTGGCGTCCGGAAAGGTACTGCGGGTCGACCTTCCGGGCGGCGAGGTGCGCACCCTGGTCGAGACGGCGGGCCCCGTCCCGGACGGCGTGGTCGTGGACTCCGGCTCCGCCTACTGGACCACCATGGGCGAACCGGTCTCCGATCCGGGCGCGCCCGGCGAGGCCGGTCAGGACTTCTCCCGCCGCAACGGCGGCATTCACGCCCTGGACCTCGGCAGCGGCGCACGACGGGATGTCCTGGCAACCGGCGCGATCACCACCGGCAAGCAACTCACCTCCGATGGTGACGGCACCCTCTACTGGGGTGACCGCGAGGGCCACCGGGTCAGCCGGGTCCGCACCGACGGCAGCGGCCTGGCCGACCTGGTGGTGAACCCGCCCGCGACCGGCATCCTGGGCGAATGCGTCGGCGTCGCCGTCGATGTCGCCCGCGGTCACCTGTACTGGACACAGAAGGGCCCGGCCAAGGGCGGCCAGGGGCGGATTCTGCGGGCGGGCCTGGACATCCCGGCCGGTGAGGACGCCGAGAACCGCACCGATGTCGAAGTGCTGTGGAGCGGACTGCCCGAACCGATCGACCTGCACCTGGCGGGCGACCGGCTGTACTGGACCGACCGCGGCGCGCCCCCGGCCGGCAACACGCTCAACCGGGCAGCCGTGCCGTCGCCGGGAGCGCCGGGCGAACCGCCCGAGATCCTCGCCGGCGGATTCCAGGAGGCGATCGGCCTCGCCGTCGACAGCGAGGCGGGCATCGCCTACGTCTCCGACCTCGGCGGCCACCTCCACGCCGTCCCCCTGCCCGACGGACCCGCCGCCGGTGAGCCGCGGCACGAGATCGCCACTCTGGGACCGCTGACCGGCCTGACAAGGCTGCGCTGAGGGGGCACGCCCGGATACTCATGTCAGAAAGCGGGGCCGGTGCCGCCTTCTGACGGGTAATGCCCTGCCGCCCAATGACGAATCGGCCACCGTTCGCCTAAAGCTGAGCCACACCGATTCGTTGGGAAATGGCGGGCGGCGTAATGTGTGAGAGTCAGGTGTCGGTACGCCGAGGGGGCAGGACGGGCTGTTGACGCTTCAGCGCTCGAAGCCACGGATACGCCTTGGGGTGAGATCATGCATCCGTACCCTGTCGTGAACAATCACGATGACCTGTTGGACGTGGTGGACGGCCTCCTTTTCGAGGCCGGCCTGAATCGCCGGGACTCGGGCGGCGCGGTCACCTTCGCGGGTATGGACCCCATCCGGCCCACCCATATCAAGGTCGGCTCCGCCGCCGCGGCGATCACAGCGGCGAACTCGATCGCTTCCGCGATCATCTGGAAGCAGCGAACCGGCGAAGGCCAGGACATCCATGTCGACCTGCGCAAAGCGTATGTGACGCAGAGCGCCTGGCAGGACACCCTCGCCGAGTGCACGCTGGTCAACGGGACCCAGCAGATGCGGGGCGGGAACGTGGGTCAGCTGGGCAGCCATATCCTGCCCACCAGAGACGGTCGCTTTGTCGTGCTGACCTCGCTGTACAGCTCGAACACCAAACGCATCATGGAACTGCTGGACAGCGGCGTGCTTCCCCGGCAACTGGAGCAAGCGACGCGGAAATGGGACGCACAGGACCTGGAGCACGCGGCCCAGGACGCGGGTGTTCCGCTGGCGATCTGTCGCACGCGGGAGGAGTACGAGGCGACCCAGCAGTTCCAGCACCACATCGGCACCCCGCTGATCCACATCGAGAAAATCGGAGAGAGCCCCCCGGAACCCTTTATCCCCGGCGACCGTCCCCTTTCCGGGGTCCGTGCCCTGGGCATGGTGCATGTGGTGGCGGGTCCGGCCGTGATGCGGCAACTGTCCGCTCAGGGTGCCGACGCCCTGAATCTCAACACCCTCGACTGGGTCGAAGAGCCGACGATATTCTGGCAGTGCCTGGCGGGCATCCGGGAGACCTATCTGGACGCCCGCGTAGACGCGAACAGAAAACCGATCTACGAACTCGTAAAAGAAGCCGACGTGTTCGTGGAGAACATGAGGCCCGGCCTGGTCGCGTCCCAAGGCTTCTCCGCCGAGACACTTGCCCGGTACCGGCCCGGCATCATCTACGTCTCGGGCAGGCTCAACACTCCCAAAGGGCCGTGGGCCGACTGGATGGGGTACGACTTCACGGCCGCCGGTCTCACGGGAATGTTCACCGACATCGGCAGTGCCGATCAGCCGCAGCTTCCGCACGGAGTCAACGTCGTATGCGATTTCCTGACGGGGTATCTGGGTGCCATCGGAGTGCAGGCAGCGCTGCTGCGCCGAGCCGCGGAGGGGGGCAGCTACAAGGTCACGGTCACCCTCGCCCAGACCCTGATGTTCGAGCAGGCTCTGGGACTGGTCGACGATGACACCCTGCTGCACATGGACGACCTCGGTCCAGAGCATCAGCCCCTGAAGCCCAACCTCCAGACGGGGCAGACCGCCTTCGGAGAATTCACGCGGCTCGGCTCCCAGGTCGAGATGTCCAGGACCCCCGAGTACTGGGCCGACCCGATCATCTCGCCGATCGGGTCGAGCAAACCCGAGTGGTTGCCGCGGTGACATCCGTCGGTCCTATCGGCCTTGTCTCCTGGCCGGAGCAGCGCCGGTCGCCCACGTGATGGCCGGGCACCCGCGCCGGGTGAGCCGGCACCTGCCGGGGTGCGCCGTCCGATGCCGACTCACTTCCGCGACGGGGACAGGACGCCCAGCGAGGTGAGGAAGGGCTCGTACTGGTCGAGAACCTGGCCGAGACCGAGGCGTACCTGAGGCCGCGAGCGGGCTCTGTGCGGACAGGAGGCCCTGTTTGTCGTCCCTCGGCTCGGGAAGCGGAAGGAGGGCGACCTTCCGCGGCCGACCTTCCGCGGCGCGTCGCGGCGGTGCGAGATCCGTACGACGGCCGCCCCGCAGAGGCTTGTCCCCGTACGCCCCGCACCCGCATGAGGAGTCCTCGATGCCCAAGCACTCAGGTAGCGCCGAGTCCCTCGCGGGCCTGTCGGCGGTGGTGACCGGCGGGTCGCGGGGGCTCGGCCTGCTCATCGCCGGCGAACTGGCCGATCGCGGCTGCGCCGTCACCATCGCCGCCCGTGACACGGAGGAGCTGGACCGGGCGGCCGACCTGCTGCGGACACGCGGTGGCGGCGCGCGGGTGGAGACCGCCGTGTGCGACGTGCGCGAACGGGACGATGTGGAGGCGCTGTTCGCGGCCACCGCCCGGACACGGGGCGGCGTCGACATCGTCGTCGCCAACGCGGGCATCATCCCGGTGGCTCCGGTCGACGCGATCGGTGCGGACGAGTTCGACGACACCATGCGCACGATCTTCGGCGGTGCGTTGCACACCTCGCTCGCCGCCCTGCCCCACCTGCGGCGCAGCGGTGCCGGGGGACGGCTCGCCCTGATCGGGTCGGTCGGCGGACTGCTCGCGGTCCCGCACCTGCTCCCGTACTCGTGCGCGAAGTCCGCCGTCGCCGCGCTGGCCGAGGGGCTGCACGCCGAGGAGGCGGGGCGGGGGGTGTCGGTGACGGCCGTGCATCCGGGGCTGATGCGTACCGGCTCCCACGGGCAGGCACAGTTCGGCGGCGACCGGGGCCGCGAGTTCGCCTGGTTCTCGGCGCTCGCGGGAACCCCGCTGGTCTCCATGGACGCCGAACGTGCCGCCTCACGCATCGTCGCCGCCGTTGCCCGACGACGACCCCGCATCGTCCTGACCCCGGCGGCCAAGGCGGCCGGGCTGCTGCACGGGATCGCGCCGGTGACCGTGACCCGGCTGTCCGGACTCGCCGCCCGCGTCCTGCCCGGCTCGGGGGACGCCGAGGGCGGCCTCGTACCGGGGCGGGACATCACTGGACGGCCGCACGGTGTCGCCGGTCGACTGCGCGCCTGGGGAAGCGCCCTCAACGACCGCGCGGCAGCCCGCTACAACCAACACCCTCCGACCACCCGCCCCTGACCTGGCGGCGCAGGACACCTGCCCCCCCGCGGGCCCATCCGAATGCATCTGAGCCTTGGTGGCTTGGGGACGCACGGGGGACAGACACCCGCAGAGCCTCAGTCCCAGCCGGTCCAGCCGGTGTCAGCCGAACTCCAGCGCCGCCCGGCGAAGCTGCGTACGCTGCAGATCTGCGAAGGTCAGACACACTCTGAGCAGGCAAACGTGCGCAACCTGACATGACGTCAGCGGGCGCCCCCGGCAGGACTCGAACCTGCGGCCAAGCGCTTAGAAGGCGCCTGGTGAGTGGGGTGCCTTACCGTTTTTGACCTGGCGGATTCCTCATGTAGCCCACGCTACCGGCTGACCTTCGACACCTATTTGACACGGCCTCACTTACTCGTAGACGGCCGCCGCCAGCAGAGCGCGTGCAAAGAACGCCCAGTCACCGCTGGGTGGCACCTCTTGGCCGGCGTTGCGGTACCAGCCATCCGAGTCATCGATCCATGCCGCCAAGGCGTCGAGGAAGCTCGGAAGGTCCGCGTTCTCCCACGAGTCCCGACCTTCGGCGTAACTCCGACGCAGAGAACGTACGAGCGCCGCCAGGTCCTCTTTGCTCTCGACGTGATCAGCGGCGGTCATGCCATCGGGATCTCGTAGACGATCTCGCAGTGCGCGGCGGGCACGACGATGTCCGCCGTCTCCACGGGTCGCCCTTGGTCGCTGTAGTACGTCCGCCTGATGTGCGTGACGAGCGCGGCCTTCTGGATGCCGAGTAGGGATGCCTCCTCGGCCGTCGCGTGTCTCGGCTCTGGTTGCTCCACCGCATGGCTGACGTTGATACCGATCGCGGCCATACGATTCACGACGCCCGAGCCCGCGTGTGGCCCTCCCTCGGGAAGGACGACAAGGGTGCCAGCGGTGAGGTCGTACGGCTCCCAACTCGTGGAGAGCTGCACGGGTCTGCCGTCCGCGAGGAACTCGTACGTCGTACGCACGCACAACGCGCCCTCGTCGACCCCCAGCCGCGCCGCGATTTGCGGGGGAGCCGGCACCTTGGCATCCGTCCGGCTCTCCCAGTCGCCCTGTCTGCCGACCGCCTTCATGTCTGCCCGGAACGGCGAGCCCGTGGGCTGCTCCCGCGCTGAAGACCGTACGACCCGCACGCGCCGCCGGGGCTCGGCGACGTACGTACCCGAACCGGCGCGGCCCTCCAGCACTCCCTGGGAGATCAGCAACTCCTGCGCCCGGCGAACCACGTTCTCGCCGACACCGCACTCCTGGCCGATCTGAGCGCGGGACGGCAGACGGTCTCCCGGCTCCCACACACGTTCCGCGATCCGGCGCCTCAGCTCATCGGCGATGCGGAGGTAGGGCGGTTGCTCAGACATATGGAAAATCTAGTCCACTAGCCCTAATCTAGTTAACTAGCTTCACTGAAAGTGATCGCCGGTGACGGAGGCTGCCCTGTGCCCGCTTCGGGAGTTAGCGCGGAGGCCATCGCCGCCCGGCTGTCCGCCCTCGGATTTCTCACGCGAGTGGAGGAACACCCCCGGCACACGACGGTCGAAGCGGAGATGCCGGACGACGTCTCCGCCGAGACATGGCGAGAGGTCCTGGACGCGGTGTCCACGGCCGACCAATTCGGCCTCCTCGCCACCAGCTTGAACGCCCGCACCCTCTGGGCGCTCGTACGTAAAGCGGTCCCCACGACGGGCGATGTCGGGGGACCGAGCCATCAGCGATAGGAGCTGAGCAGCGTGCTCAACCGTATCCGCCGCGCCCTTGCCCTAGCTAGGGTGCGGACCTCGACCAAGGGCAGGCACCGCCGCCCCTTACGCGCCTCCAACCCCTCGACCGAAGCGTTCTCCCTTGCGCCCACCGACGCATCGACCGTCGTCCTGCGCCGGTCCTTCGCGATGACGGCTCATCTGGCCCCGCTTGCGGGTGAGGAAGTCGCCCTGGTCCGCCCGTACGTCCTGGCGTGGGAGAGGCGCGCGCGGCCTCGCGCCGTGCTTGTCGCCCCTCACCTCTCCGCCGAAGCGTGGTCGGCCCTTGCGGGGGTCCACTGATGCCGCCCTGTCGACAGTCATCGATCACGGAAGGCATGCCGGGCCCCTACCGCTCGACCGCCTGCCACATCGGTACGCACTCCGCTTGCGTGGAGTCGCCGCCAGCACCGGCACCGACCGATCTCCCGGTGATCTACGAAGCGTGCGACTGCCTGTGCCATCGGGCCGTCGACCTGCCTGCGCCCGAGGTGGTGACGCGGTGAGGCCCCCGATCGCCGGCAGTGCACCGGTAACGAGCGTTGAAATCACCGCCAGCACGGTGCAGCGCGGCGACGTCATCCAACTCGGCGGCTGCGCCTGCCGCGTGAGCGACCTGCTCCAGCTTCCTCACGGGGCGAAGCAACTCGTCTTCGAGTCGGGCGAGCTGCTGACCATGCACACGCGTACCCGACTCGTCGCCGCGCGGCCGATGAAAAGGCGGTGACGGTACTGATGCCTCCTCGCCACCATGACATCGCCGACGATCTACGGCGGCAGATCACGTCCGGCCGTCTCCAACCCGGCGAACGACTCGAGTCCGAAACGGCCTTGGCCGAGCGGTACGCCGTGAGCACGGTGACGCTGCGCCATGCACTCGCAGTGCTCCAGGGCGAACGCCTCATCGAGAAACTCCACGGTAAGGGCAACTTCGTCCGACGTGCACCACGCAAGATCATGTATGTGGGCGGCTGGGGAACGCTGGACCCGTTGACAGCCACCGGACCGGCGTTGCGTATCACCGTTCGTAGCGCCACGGTCCCGGCCTGCGGCAGCCTCGCGGCTCTCTTGATGGTGCCGACGGGCAGCCCCCTTGCGGAGCTCTCGTGCGTCAGTCTCGATGGCGAGATGCCTCAAGGGTGGGCCCGCATCTACATGCCGCGCGACCTGGCGCCGGCTGGAGTACTCGACGACGCCCCCGCGCGCCGAGAAGCGCTCGCAAGATTCGCCGTCCTCGGTCCGCCACCGGCCGCCATTCGGGAGATGGTCTGTGCTCGCTTAGCGACACCGGACGAAGCCTCGGCCCTGAAGATCCCTTCCGCGACGGCTGTCCTCGCCGTCACCCGTGTCGCCACCGACTTCACCGGACGCATCACAGAGGCCGCTCTCTTGGCGTTCCCGGGAGATCGCGTCGACGCGGTCTTCACCTCCCACCACGTGATCAACGAGAGGCATCCCTCGCCATGACAGCACCGAGCGAACTCCGGCTTCTTCCTTGGGTGGGTCCGGAAGGCAAGCCCTGCTACCTGAGCACCGACGACCATAGTGGCTACATCTCCCGCTTGGCAGACGACGTCGAGTCGGCCCAACTCGACTTCGCTACTGAGTTGCTGGACCAAGTCCCGGACACGCTCGACGACGCGGGCGCGGAACCGGACGAGATCCGCAGCCTGGCACGGGACTTGGCCAGTGCACTGCGCGACGTCTTGCGGGTCGCAATCAGCCGAGGCTGCCTGTTGGCTGTCAGCGATCCGCACAAGCTCTGAAGACTGCCACGAAACGGCGCCTGCCAAGACAGATCCATTAGGGCCTGTGTGGAGTTGTGATCTCGTGTGGTCCCGGCCGGGGAGGGTTGGGACCCCTGGGGTAGAACGGTGAGGTGTCTCGACCTCAACTTTCGGATGCCGAGTGGGAGTTCATCTCTCCGTTTCTGCCGGTCGGTGCGTACG